>JBDGTP010000026.1:0-42903 GCA_042216725.1 Haloplanus sp. | reverse complement strand
GAGGGATGCTCGTTGCCTTCGACTCCGACGGGACGCTAGTCAAGTCGAACCCGTTCGTCAAACTCGGGGAACAGCGCGGCGCGAGCGGCGAAATTACCGGCGTGCTGGATCGGGTGTCGAACAGCGACATCACGTTCGAGGCGGGGCTTCACGCCGTGGCCGAGCACCTGGAGGGGCTCCAGGTCGCGGGCGATGCCGGCCACGAGGCCGCCTGCCACTGGCTCGGCCGGAGCGAGGCGGAACGCGCCGCCCACACCCCGACGGGGGAGGAGCGCGAGGTCATCGAGCGGTCGAGTCGCGACTCGGCGTAGCTACCGGATGCGCTCCCGGCGCCGACCGACGCGAACCGTGGACTCCCCGTTCGCCGCCCGGCGGCGCAACCGGTCGATTCGCTCGATCATCGGCGGATGCGACGCCAGCAGATCCGTGAGCGTCCCCTCCTCGTCGCCGTGGACGACCAACGTCGACAGGAGGCCACCGGGCGTCGTCGCGCGGTTGATCTTCTCCAGTGCGCTCGCCAGCGCCAGCGGTTCCGTCAGCGCCGCGGCGCGGTCGTCGGCCGCGTACTCCCGGTGCCGCGAGTACGCCTGGACGAGCGCCGTCAGGACGAACAGACAGACGGCGACCAGGCTCGACACCGCGGCGTCGGCGGTTCGCACCGTCCGGCGGATAGCGACGGGATCACGGCCGCGAACGAGCGCGATTGCGCGGGCGACGCCGCCGACGAGGAGCGCGACCGGCAGGAAAACCAGCCAGACGATGCCGGCGACGGTGCGGACGAAGCTGTATCCAACCGTCTTCACCAGGCTGTCCCGGTGTTTCAGGTGCGCGAGTTCGTGTGCGATGATCGCCTCCAGTTCGGCGTCGGTCAGCAGGCGGAACAGCGAGCCGTCGAGCACCACGTCGCCGTCGTGGGCGCCCCCGAGGGCGAGCGCGTTCGGCCCCTCCAGCGACGCGATCAGCAGCCGCGGCGCCTCGATGCCGATCCGATCCGCGAGGTCGTCGACGCGGCGGTAGAGGTGTGGCGCCTCGCGTCGCGGTAGTTCCGCGGCGTCGAGGGCGAACCGAATGCGCGCCGTCCCGATCCGATAGCTCGCATACCCCATGACGAGCGTGAGGCCGACGACGACGACGGCCGTCGTCACCGGGTCGGGGCGCCGTGCCCACAGGAAGAGCAAGAACCGGTAGGTGGCGAAGGCGAGGCTGGCGTAGACGAATAGCGTGACGGCGGCCACCGCGACGAAGAGGAGCGACGATCCGGATCGGCGCATACGATCAGGACACGTCGGTGACGGTACCGACACCCTTGCTCCGGCCCTCGCGGAAGACGAACCGCTGGCCTTCCTCGACCAGATACGGGCGGAACTTGAACTCGACGGACGTGGTGCCGTGATCGCCGGGGAGGAGGTAGCCGTCTGCGGGACGGAACACGGCCGCTTCGCTGATCGTCTCCAGATGGACGACGGGTTCGTAGCCCGTGCCGATACGGGTCGGATGGTTGAGGACGACCACGTCGGCCTCGAACTCGCGCACTGGCGTGGGGTCGGCGTCGGCGGGCAGGAGCACCATCCCGCGTTCGACCTCGTGTTCGGCGACGCCCTTGAGCGCGATGCCGACGATCCGGCCCGCCTCCGCGCGGTCGACGCGGTGGTAGTGCATCTCGATGGAACGCACCTCCACCTCGCGGAAGGAACCGTCGGCCATCGGGCCGAGGCGGAGTTCCTGGCCCGCCTCGACGGTGCCGGAGTTGACGGTGCCGGAAGCGACGGCGCCGACGCCAGTCACCGAGTAGGTTCGGTCGATGTACATCCGGAAGTCGCCGTCGCCCCCGGTGGTCTTGGGCAGGCGTTCGAACAGGTCGTCGAGGGTGTCGAGGCCGTTCCCCGTGACGGCGCTCGTCTGCAGGATCGGCACGACGTCACCGATTTCCTCGGCGGCCGCGCTCACGCCGTGGCGCTCGATCCGGAGCGGCGTCTCCTCTACGTCGCGCAGGAGTCGTTCGACCGCGCGTTCGACTTCCTGGACGCGCTCCTCGCTCACCAGGTCGGTTTTGGTGATCGCCACCATCGTCGGCAGTTCCGTCGCCAGCAGGATGCCCAGGTGTTCGCGAGTGGTCTCCGTCGGGCCGTCGTCGGCGGCGACGGTCAGGAGCCCGTAGTCGAGTTTCTGGCCGACCAGTCCCCGGATGGTGGTTCGGAGCCACGGTTCGTGACCCACGGTGTCGACGAACGAGACCAGCCGATCCGCCTCCTCAACCACGCGGGCGCGATCCGACTTCCGGTGGGGGTTGTCCATCCGCACCGCGCCGTCGCCGTCGAAGCCGTAGACCGCATAGGAGAGATCCGCCGACAGCCCGCGTTCCACCTCGTGGGGCTGTACGTCGAGATACGAGCGGGTACTCCCCTGGCCGTCGTCGGCCTGGCCCGTAACGAGCGTTCCGACGAGCGTACTCTTGCCGTGGTCGACGTGTCCCGCCGTCCCGACGACGATGTGAGAGTCGTCGGTGTCGAGGATCGCCCCCTCACGGATCGTCGCGACGCCCACGAGGCCGTCGTCGTCGACACCCCACGTCTCGACGTCCTCGATGTGACCGCCCGCCTCCTCCGCGAGCAAGGAGAGCACGTCCATGGATTCGGAGAAAGCCGCCGCGGAGATGCCCGCGACGCGACCCTCGTCGGTGACGCCGACGACGTACGTCGCCTCGCCGTCGCCCGACAGCATCCGGTGGCGTAACTGTGCCGCCAGGCTCTCCATCCGTCCGTCGACGAGGTGTACCTCGCGGGAGAGCCGTTCCTTGAACTCGATTGGGCCGCCCTCCTCCTCGCCGCGCTCGAGGGCCTGCTCCAAGACGGCCCGGTCGGCGGTCATGGGGCGTGTTAGGCAACGACTCGGCAAAACGCTTTCCGTCGTGTGGGTACGTATGACACAGCACCGCTACTCGCTGAGGTGCTCGTAGGCGCGATTCACTCGCTTGAACGCCTCCTCGTCGCCCCCGTCGGTGTCGGGGTGTACTTCCTTGACCCGGGCGCGGTAGGCCCGCCGCACTGCCTCGTCGCTCGCGCCGGGGTCGAGACCGAGCGTCTCGTAGGCCTCCCGGGTCGTGACCGACTCGCGGGCCGTCGCCCGGTTCGTCGCCCGCGACCCACCCCCCGGCGCGGCCCCCCGGGCCGTCGCGCCGAACCCGCCGGGCGCACGGGTGCGCCGCCGGTCGCCCACCGTTGCCTGCGCCCGGGCCTGTCGCCGGGCGCGGGCCTCCAGTCGCCCCGTCGCGTGGTGCCACATGAGGTAGGTCGTCAGGGCAAACGGGATGGCCAGAAACAGCAAGAACAGCTGTCGGACGAACGCGAGCACCACGAGTAGCGCCGTGACGCCCGCGAACACCGCCGCGAGGCCGAACACGAGCCGATCCCGGTCGAGGGTCACGTCCACGTTCCTGTCTCCGTGTCCCACGGTTGTAAGCGTCTCGCCCGGTGCGATTCGGCGAAAGATTCACCCGGAAAGCCACCACCAGACCGCCGTATGTCCCTCCGAATCGTCGACGCCCTGAAGACGGGTGCGAACCGTCTCGTGAGTCGAGCCGGCGCCGCCGTCACCGTCGGCTATCTCCTCCTGTACGCGGTGTATCAGGCGGGGTACAACGTCCTGCTGAACGCGCTCTACGTCCGGTTGGGCGTCGCCGCCACCGTCGTCGAGCCCATCCCGCTTCCGGTGCCGGTCGCCGCGGCCATCGTCGCCGGCTGTCTGTTCGGCCTGACCTACGTGAGCGTCGTGGCGATTCGGACGTTCGTCGCCGGGGAGCGCGACGCCATCCCCCGGTCGTTCCTCACCGACGGCGTCGGGTGGGCCGTCCTCAACCTCTTCGTCGGCGGCGTCGTGACCATGCTCCTGTTCGCCGTCGGCTTCGTCCTGCTGGTCGTCCCCGGCCTGTTCTTGCTCGTCAGCTTCGCGTTCATGGCGATGTACGTCGCCGTCGACGGGGAGAACTTCGTCACGGGACTCCGCCGAAGCTGGGGGCTCGCGCGCGGCGACCGCCTCCGGATCTTCGGCCTCGTGGCCGTCGTCGCGCTCCTCGGCTTCGCCGTCGGGGCCGGATTCGGCGTCCTCAGCACCGTCGCCACTCTCGCCGGTGTCGAGGCCGTCATCCCGCTTGCAATCGCCCTCGTCACGGCCCCCGTGACGATGTACAATCTCGCGGTGCTGGCGGCTGCCTTCGAGCAACTGCGGGGAAGCCCGGCGGCAGAACCGGCCATCTGACCCCGGCGTGTCACGGGGCGACCGTTCCACAACGGCTAACGTGCTCCGGGCGAGAGCGTCAGTGAGGCGGGAGTTTTCGGCATTGGATCACCGAAAACGTCCCGCCTCATCTTCGATGCTACCACCGGAGCGACTCGCCCGGAGATTGAAGTCGTCCCGCGCCGTATCTCGGCCGTGAGCGTTACAGCGGTCTGTCAGGTGTGCGAGAGCGCAACCGCCAGTCACACCTGCGACGCGTGTGGGGCAGCGGTCTGTGCGGAACATTACGACCGCGCGACGGGGCTGTGTACGCCCTGTGCCCGGCGTGCCCGCGGCGGCGCCTAGCGATACTGGTTGAGCCGCGTTTTGAGCCGCTTGGCCGCCTCGCCCGCCGCGCCGAAGTACGCACGCTCGTCGTCGAGTGGGCTCTGCTCACCGGCGAAGATGATACCCCGCGAGGAGTTGACGAGACCGACGCCGTCGGCGAGGCCGTACTCCACGGCGGCCTCGGCGTCGCCGCCCTGTGCGCCCACGCCGGGCACGAGAAAGGGGATGTCGGGCACCTCCGTCCGAAGCAGTTCGAGTTCCTCGGGCGCCGTCGCACCGACGACCAGGCCGACGTTGCCGTGTTCGTTCCAGAGGTCTGCGAGCGCCGCGACCCGGCGATAGAGGGGTTCACCCGACGCGAGTTCCAGCTCCTGCAGGTCGGCCCCGCCCGGGTTGGAGGTGCGACAGAGGACGAACACGCCCGCGTCGGCCCGCGAGAGGAAGGGGTCAAGCGAGTCCCGCCCCATATAGGGATTGACGGTGATGGCGTCGACGGTGTCGAGCAGTTCGGCGTACTGGCGGGAGGTGTTGCCGATGTCGGCGCGTTTGGCGTCAAGGAGGACGGGCACGTCCTTGCCGTGGGCGTAGGCGACCGTTTCGCGGAGGGCGCGCCAGCCATCGGCGTCCTCGTAGAACGCGGCGTTTGGCTTGTAGCAGGCGGCGTGGCCGTGGGTCGCGTCGATGATCCGGCGGTTGAACGCCCGCCGTGGCAGGTCGCGGTCGGCGAGGAAGTCCGGAATCCGGTCGGGGTCGGCGTCGAGGCCGACCGAGACGACGCTGTCGACGCGGTCGATGCGCTCGCGCAAGCGGTCGAAGAATCCGGTCATGGGTCGAGTCGGCGGGGGGCAAACTACAAGGTTGCGACCGGTGCCGGGGGTGGCGCGCGCCGTGCCAGCCGTCAGTCGGTGCGGAAGGAGTAATCGAGCGCCGGAGCGCTGTGGGTCAGCCACCCCATCGAAATCACGTCGACGCCCGTCGCGGCGTAGTCGGGCACGTCGTCCGGGGTGATGCCACCGCTGGCCTCGGCGAGGACGTCCTCGGGCAGGCACTCGACGCCGCGACGAACCGCCGACGGCGACATGTTGTCGAAGAGGACGATGTCGGCACCGGCGGCCGCGGCACGGGGCGCGTCCGACGGGTCGTCCACCTCGACTTCGAGTTTCGTCACGAACGACTTCCGCTCGCGGAAGCGCTCGACGGCCCGTTCCAGACCGAGTTCGGCGACGTGATTGTCCTTGACCATCACCGCTCCCGAGAGGTCGAGACGGTGGGTGTCGCCCCCGCCCGCGGCGACGGCGCGCTTCTCGACACCGCGCAGGCCGGGCGTCGTCTTGCGTGTGGCCGCGACGGCCACGTCGTCGCTCACCTCGTGAGCCGCGTCGACGGCGCGTCGCGTCGCAGTGGCGACGCCGGACGCGTGACCCGCGACGTTGACCGCGACCCGTTCGCCCCGGAGGACGTCCCGGGCCGAACCCTCGACGCGCAGAAGCGCGTCGCCTGGATCGATCCGATCCCCGGCCGCGACGACCGGTCGGGGAGCCACGTCGAGATACTCGAAGACGGCGACGGCGGCGTCGATACCGGCGGCGACGCCCGCCTCGGTGGCGACGAGACGCCCCGTCGTCTCACCGGGGACGTCGTTCGTCACGTCGCGGTGGCCGATATCCTCGCTCAGCCACCGTTCGACGGTGCGGTCAGTCAGCACGGGCCCCCTCCGTCGACGCGAGGTGGTGACAGCCCGCGGCGTCGTGGTCGGCGGCCGCGCGGGCAACGAGCAACCCCGTCACCGTCGCGTTCCGGAGTTCGTAGAGACGGCGCGACGTGCGCGTCCGGACGTAGGCGTCCACCTCGCCCTTGAGGCGGCGGATGGCCGCCTGCGCCCGCCGGAGACCGGCCGGCGTCCGCACGAGGCCGACCTCCTCGTCCATGATCCGGCGGAGACGACCGAGTTTCGCGGTGGCGAAGTCGTCCGGGAGCGCCGGGTCGCTGTCCCGAAGCTCCGGCGACTCGACCGGCTTGGCGTCGTACCCCGCGGCCGCCGCGCCGGCGCGTCGCCCCCAGACCAGTCCTTCGAGGAGACTGGTCGATGCCAGACGGTTCGCTCCGTGGACGCCCGTCCGGGCACACTCGCCCACGGCGAACAGGCGGTCGAGGCTGGCGCGACCCCGGTCGTCGACGGCGATACCGCCACAGAGGAAGTGTTCGCTGGGCGCGACGGGGATGCCCGCGTCGGGGTCGACACCCCGGTCGGCGCATTTCGCGGCGAGCGTCGGAAACGCATCCGCGAAATCGAGCGGCGACACGTCGAGGCGCACCTCGCCGGTTCGGTCGCGTTCGCGGGCGACGGCGCGGGCGACCACGTCCCGCGGGGCGAGTTCGGCGTCGTCGTGGACGGCGGGCATGAACCGCTCGCCGTCGCCGTTCCGGAGAACGGCGCCCTCGCCGCGCACGGCCTCGCTCACGAGGAACGCGTCGTCGCCGGCGTAGGCGGTCGGATGGAACTGGACGTACTGCATATCGGCGACGTCGGCGCCCGCGAGGGTGGCCATGGCGATGCCGTCGCCCGTCGCGCCGGCGGGATTGGTCGAGGTGGCATAACAGCCGCCGATGCCGCCCGTCGCGAGTACCGTCGCGCCGGCGAAGACGGGGGCGACCGCACCGTCAGATTCGAGGAGCGCCCCGTGGACGCGGCCCTCGTGAGTCACCACGTCGAGCGCCGCGGTGTCGTCTCGGACAGTAACGCCCGCGTGGTCGCGCAGATGCGCGAGGAACGGTCGGAGGACGTGCCGACCCGTGGTGGCGTTCACGTGGAGGATGCGCCGGCGGGAGTGGCCGGCCTCTCTGCCGAGGGCGAAGTCGCCGTCGGTGGTGTCGAAGTCGACGCCGAGGGTGTCGAGGAGGATATCGTCGACGGCCGCTCTCGCGTTCGAGACGAGCACGTCGACGGCATCGGCGTCGGCGGTGCCGCCGCTGGCATCGACGATGTCGCGGGCGAACGCCTCGGGATCGGAGCGCGTGACTGCGATTCCGCCCTGGGCGTGATCGGTCGACGCGTCGGTCGGTTCGGTGGCCTTCGTCGCCACGAGCACCTCCGCACCCTGACGGGCGGCGGCGAGGGCGGCCGCACACCCCGCGATGCCGCTCCCGACGACGAGGACGTCCGTCGTCCGGGTCATAGGTCGAGCATCCGCTCCATCGCCACCGCCGCGAGTTCCTTCTCGCGGGGCGCCACCTCGACGACGTTGCGCTCGCGGCCCTCGACGAGCTCCTCCAGCACCCACGTGAGGTAGTTGGGATCGATCTGTCGCATGGCGTTACAGTCCATGCAGGCATCGCCACAGAGGGGCAGGACGTTCACCTCGGGGTACCACCGTTGCAGGTGGCGCGCGAGGTGAATCTCGGTGCCGATGGCCCACGTCTCACCGGGGGCGGCCCCGGCCACCGTCTCGCGGATCGTACTCGTCGACCCGACCACGTCCGCCGCCTCGACCACCTCGCGTCGACACTCGGGGTGGACGACCACCTGCGCGTCGGGGTGTTCCGCCCGCACCCGCTCGACGTGTTCCGTGCGGAAGCGCTCGTGTACCTGGCAGTATCCGTCCCAGAGAATCACGTCGCTGTCGACGACGGCGTCGGCGTCCTTCGAGTCGGGATTCCAGGGGTCCCACTCGACCGTCGCGTCCCCGAGGCCGAGGGCGTGGGCCGTGTTCGCGCCGAGGTGCTTGTCCGGGAGGAAGAGGACGGTGTCACCGCGGTCGAAGGCCCACTCGAAAGCCCGGGTCGCGTTCGACGAGGTGCAGACGAGACCACCCTGTTCGGCACAGAACGCCTTCAGATCCGCGTAGGAGTTCATGTACGTCACGGGGATGATATCACGGTCGCCCGCCGCCTCGGTGATGGCCGTCCACGCGGCGTCCACCTGGAGCGCTTCGGCCATCCCCGCCATCGGACACGACGCTTCCATAGACGGCAGGAGCACGGTCTGGTCGTCGTCAGTGATGATGTCCGCGCTCTCGGCCATGAAGGTCACGCCGGCGAAGATGACGTACTCCGCATCCGAGTTCGCAGCCTCCGTCGAGAGCTGATAGGAGTCGCCTACGAAGTCCGCGTGTTCGACGATTTCGCGTCGCTGATAGTTGTGCCCGAGGACGACGACATCGTCCCCGAGTGCCGCCCGAGCGTCGGCGATGCGCTCCGCCCGCTCTTCGCCGGTCAGTTCACGATACGTGTCGGGCAACTGTTCGAGGTTGCCGTATTTGAAGAGACTCAGGTCGGTGTCGAGGTCTACTGTCTCTAATTCTGCCACTATTGTCCACCTTCGGGTTGACTTACCAACGGAGGCTCTAGTTGAAAAAAATTTGTATTCAATAGTCCGAACCGGAGGCGATAGTACGCACTGTTAGCTAAATCGGAGACCGAACGTCACGGCCGGTGAGAACGGCGATCCGTCAGCGACCGTCGTACACCACTCGGCCGTCGACGACCGTCAGGATCGCGTCGATGTCACAGATGGCGTCGGACTGCTCCCACGGCGAGTCCGAGAGCGCGACTAAATCGGCCCGCTTTCCGGGTTCGACCGTCCCGAGACGCTCCTCGTCGAACCCCGCATACGCGCTCCCCAGCGTGTACGCCCGCAACGCCTCGGTCACGTCGAGTCGCTGGGCGGCGGTCGGCGCGGTGACGGCGTGATGGACGCCGACGAGGGGGTCGAGCGGCATACAGTCGCTCCCGAAGGCGAGGGGGACGCCGGCGTCGGCGAGGCGCCCCAGACGGTTCGTCTCGACCCGCCGGTCGCCCAGGCGGTCGGCGTACAGCCCCGACTCGCCGGCCCAGCGGTGGAAGTTCGGCTGTACCGAGGCGACGATGCCGGTGTCGGCGAGGCGGTCGATAGCCGCGTCGCTCGCGAGTTCGGCGTGTTCGATGCGGTGACGGGCGGCCGCGGGGTCGTCCCCCTCACCGAACGTGTCGACGACGGCGTCGACCGCCTCGTCGCCGATGGCGTGAGCGGCGACCTGAAAGCCCACGCCCGCGGCGCTATCGAACAACTTCCGGAACTCCGCCGGCGGGACGACCCACGTCCCACGTTCGTCGGGGGCGTCGCTGTAGGGCGCCGAGAGCCTCGCCGTCCGACCGCCGAGGCTCCCGTCGGTGTACGTCTTGATCGCCCCGACCCGCACCATGTCGGTACCGTGGTTCGTCGCCAGCCCCGTCTCCAAGAGGGCGTCGAGGTGGTCGGCCCAGTAGTTGAGTCGAACCCGGAGGGTCAACTCGCCAGCGCGGTCGAGGTCACGGTAGACCGCCGGCGCGTGTGTGCGCCGAACCATGTCGTGGGCGGTCGTAACGCCCCGTTCGTTGGCGTGTCGCTGGGCCGCCCGGAGCAGATCCGCCGTCTCGGGTCGGTCGGGGGCGACGGCGTCGAGTACCGCCTCCGTCGCCGCCTCGACGACGACCCCCGTCGGGTCGCCGCCGACGCGGTGGACGTCATCGTCGGGCAGGTCGTCGCCGAACTGCTCCAGGGCGGTCGAATCCAGCGAGGCGACGTGGAGATCCTCACGAACCGCGACGACGGGGCCGTCGGCGTCGACAGCGTCCAGATCCGCGCGAGTGAGGTAGTCGGCCTCCCCCCACGCGCTCTCGTCGTAGCCGAAGCCGAGGACGGGGTCGCCCGCCGCCACCGTCTTGGCCCGGTCGCGGAGAGTGCCGAGCGCCTCGGCTCGACTCGTCGCATCCGAGAGGTCGGCGTGGACGAGGCGCTGACCGAGCAGGCAGAGATGCGTGTGGGCGTCGATAAAGCCCGGAAGGAGGACGCGACCGTCCAGGTCGACGACCCGGGTATCGACGCCGGCGAGAAAGGAGAGGTCGTACGCGTCACCGACGCGAACGATCCGACCGTCCCGAACCGCGACCGCTTCGTGGGTCTCGTCGGGACGCGCGAGCGTGTGCACCTCCGCGTTCGTCACCAGGAGGTCGGCGGCGGCAGTCATGTCCGACCACCCGCGGGCGAACGCGTTAACGTTTGGGGCGAGGCGCCGGGGGCGGTCGCGGAGCGTCAGTGACGCGCCTTGCGCGCGGCGTAGACGGCGAGTTCGGCGGTGTAACAGAACACACAGCCTCGAAAGCGCGGGCGAGAGCGGTCGTCCGCGTCGGCGTCGGTGCCGGCATCCGCGTCCACGGCGTTCTCGGTGGCCATACGCGAGGATCGAACCGAACCGATAAATCCCTGAAGCGGTCGTGCGCGCCGGGCGCCAGTCCGTCAGGGCGCGTAGTAGTATTCGCCCTGGCGTTTCTGCTCGCGGTCGAGTTGGCTGTCGGGCTTGTTGATTCGGGGACGGCCCGTCTGCTCGTCGCGGCGGAACGTGATGTCCAGGTCGGCGAGGAAGTCGTTCATGCCCGAGCGCATGTCCTGCGGGTTCGAGGCGTGGCCGTGGTCGGCGGGTTCGCCGTCGAACACCATCAGGCGGTCGGCCAGGAGGTCGATCATGTAGATGTCGTGGTCGATGACCATGGCCGTGGCGTCGTGGTTCTCGGCGTAGCGCCGGATCGCGGAGGTGGCCTGTACCCGTTGTTCCACGTCGAGGTGGGCCGAGGGTTCGTCCAGTACGTAGAGGTCGGCATCCTCGGAGAGACAGGCCGCGATGGCGACTCGCTGACGCTCCCCGCCGGAGAGATCGGTCAACTGCTGTTCCATGATCCGTTCGAGTTGCAGGGGACGGGCGATTTCGGTGTTCCAGAAGGAGGTGCCGAAGTCGTCGGTGATCGAGGAGAGGAAGGTGTCGACCCGCATGGGCTGGTCGACCTCGACGTACTGGGGTTTGTAGGCGATATCCAGCCGGAAATCCAGGCTCCCCTCGTCGGGGGCGAGCGACCCGGCGAACAGTTTCGCGAGCGTCGACTTCCCGATGCCGTTCGGCCCGACCACGCCGAGCACCTCGCTCTGGTAGATCGTTCCGCCCTCGACGGTCAGCGAGAACTCGCCCTCGCCGTAGGATTTCTCCAGATCGGGGTAGTCGATCAGCGGCGTCCCCGTCACCGACTCTCGGGGCGCGTGTTCCTCGAACGTGATTTCGTTCGGGCGGATGCGCATGTTCTCGTTGTCGAGATAGCCCTGGAGATACTCGTTGATGCCGTTGCGTACCGATTTGGGGTCGGTGATGACGCCGTACGCCCCGGGTTCGCCGTAGGCGACGTGAAGGCGGTCGGCCAACAAGTCGAGGACGGCCAGGTCGTGTTCGACCACGAGCATCGACCGATCCTCTTCGTCGGCGAGTTCGCGCACGAGGCGGGCGGCGGCCACGCGTTGCCCGATGTCGAGGTAGGGCGTAATCTCGTCGAGGAAGTAGAAGTCGGCGTCGCGGGCGAGCGTCGCCGCGAGCGCGACTCGCTGGAGTTCGCCGCCGGACAGCGTGTCTATCGGCTGGTCGATCACCGGCCGGATCGACAGGCGGTCGATCAGGTCGTCGACGACGCCGCGTTCGTCCGTGCCCGCGAGCAGGTCGCTCGTCGTCCCGTCGAACCGGTCGGGGATGCGGTCGATGTACTGGGGCTTGCGCGCGACGCTCACCTCGTCGTTCATCAGGCGTTCGAGGTAGGTCTGGAGCGCCGTCCCGCGGTAGCGGTCGAGCACCGTCTCCCAGTCTGGCTCGGTGTCGTACTGGCCGAGGTTGGGCACCAGCTCGCCCGCGAGGGCGTGGACGGCGGTCGACTTCCCGATTCCGTTCGGCCCGAGCAGCCCGGTGACCGTCCCGGATTCGGGAACGGGCAGGCCGTAGAGCGAGAAGGAGTTCTCGCCGTAGCGGTGGACGGGGTCGTCCTCCAGTTCCGACGGGAGGTTGATGATTTCGATGGCGTCGAAGGGACACTTCTCGACGCAGATGCCACAGGTCTCGCCCAGACAGAGTTCCTCGGAGATGCTGATCTGATCCGGGCCGCCCTCGTAGAGGTCGGGGTCGTCGTGTCGCTCCTCCAGCGTGACGATACACTCCTCGCCGGTGCGGTTCGGCGGGCAGAAGTTCGCACACTCGTAGTTACAGCGGTCGGGTTGACACCGGTCGAGGTCGACGACTGCGATGCTGTCGTCGGCCATCGTTAGAGCGAGGCGCCGGTGGTGAGCAGGATGGTGAACGAGACGAACCAGAGCGCGAACGTCATGAACGCCACGTACAGGTGATCTTTCGCGCCGAAGTCGGAGACATCGACGCCGATGGCCTTCAGCACGGGGAACTGGCCGGCGATAGCGGCCACCAGGAACGCGAGCGCCCGGACATCGCTCGCCGCCTCGGGGCCGGTGCCGACGACGACGCTGGCGACGACTGCCGCCACGACGCCGGCGAGACAGGCGAGCGTGGTGACCGTCACCCCGCGAATATGTCCCGAGAGGCCGGTCTGCGATTCCGTTTCCGTAGCCATAGCTATGCCTCCGGCACCGGGCATCAAAAGGCGTTCGATACGGCCAACGGGGACGCCCGTGGCTAGCGGCCACGCGCGTCGGCGTGTCGGTGAAGATTTATGCCGGTGGCACCGTTCGCTTCACGTGATGGCTGGAACTGATGAGGAGGGTTTGGACGACCTTCCCCCGAGCGCGAAACTGGTTTTCAAGGTCCTCGAATACAACGGGTCACTGACCCAGAAGGGGATCGTCGAGGAGTCGATGCTATCGGCTCGGACGGTTCGCTACGCGCTCGAACGACTGGAGGACATCGGCGTCGTCGACGAGGACGTCTACTTCGCCGACGCGCGGCAGAATCTCTACCAGCTCAACGAAGCGGCGCTGGCCAAAGACGGCGCCGACGCGCCCTGCGTCGAGTGCGACTGAGACCGAGCCTCGGGATGGCCGACGACCCCGCTAGGTCGGGACGACCGTAATCCGCTTTTTGTGGTCGATTGCGTGTTCGAGTTCGTCGGCGATGGCGCTCCCGCGTGACACCTGAATCTCGCCGCCGCGGCCGACCGTCGCGGTGAACAGGTATTCGCCGTCCGCGCGCACTTCGACCGTCTCGCCCACCTCGGCACCCTCGCCCACGTCGACGACGACGTGTCGCGAGGTGACCTCGGGAGTGACGACGGTGCCCGACCGCTCCGTCGCACCGCCGCTCTCGGCGGCCGCACCGCCGCTCCCGCCGCTCCCGCCGCTCGACGGTCGCTCGTCGAGGGTGCGTACGTCGATGTCGATGCCGAGGCGATCCTCGATATCGCTGATCCGGCCGCCACCCTTCCCGATCACGTAGGAGATGTCGTCCTCCTCGACGTAGACGACGGCTTCGTTCTGGCCCTTGAGTTCGACCTCGACGTGGCCGCGAGCGATGGATCGGATCTCGCGTTCGACCTCCTTGCGGGCCAGTCGGGAGACACCCGTCTCGCTCGACTCGCCGTCTTCGAGGGGCACCGTGACGACCTGCCGGTTGAAGGTGTAGATTTCGTAGGCGGGGTTGCCCGTCTCGAAGTCCGAAATCTGGATGACTGGGCGGGCCAGATCCTCGGCGGTCAGCCCCTCGGGCACCTTCACCTCGGTCGTCACGTCGTAGACGGTGTCGACGCTCCCGGCCTCGATGAAGACCACCGTGTCGACCACCTGCGGGATCATGCCCAGTTCGACCCGGCCGACGAGGCGCTGGAGCGCGTCGATGGCGCGCGTGGCGTGGACGACGCCGACCATGCCGACACCGGCCAGACGCATGTCGGCAAAGACCTCGAAGTCGTCGGTCTTGCGCACCTCGTCGTAGATGGTGTAGTCCGGGCGGACGAGCAACAGGGAGTCGGCGGTCTTGGCCATGTCGCCGCCGAGCGCCGTGTACTGGGTGATGTCGGGGCCGACCTGCAGGTCACGGGGTTTCTCCATCGTCTTGACCGCGTTGTCGTGACCGGCGAGGAACTCCGCGACCGCCTGGGCGAACGTGGACTTCCCGGCGCCGGGCGCCCCCGAGATGAGGACGCCCCGCTGGCGTTCCAGCAGGCGTTCCTTGAGATCCGCGGCGAACTCGTAGTCCTCCAGCTCCGTTTTGACGATGGGACGGACGGCGGTGATCTCGAAGCCGTCAGCGAAGGGCGGGCGCGCGACCGCGATGCGGTAGGAGCGGTACTGGACGATGGTCATCCCCGGTTCGTCGAGTTCGACGAACCCGTCGGGACTGGCCCGCGCCGTCTCCGCGACGTCGTGAGCGTACTCCTTCATCTCCGCCTCGGTGGTCACCTCGTCGCTGATGACCTGGTAGTGCATATCGCCGATGTCGCCGCGCTTGGCCTTCGGCTTCGACCCCGCACGGAGGTGGACGCTCATCGTCGTCTCGTCGAAGAACGACTCGATTTCGAGCCCCTCGGCGTCGCGGCCGCGCGGTTCGACGTACTCCACGTCCAGCCCTTTCGCCCGACTCACTTCGGCTTGCACCACGTCGCTGGTCAGGAGCGTCGCGTCGCGGTCGGCGGCCACGTCGCGCACGACGGCGTCGATTTCGCCCTCGTCGGAGCCACGTTTCTGACCCGCGGACGGCCGCTCGCCGTAGTATTCGACGGCGATGTCCTCGGACTCCGCCAGGTCGACCAGCCGTTGCAGTTCCTCGATACCCTCCCAGCCGGTGTCGTGGCCCTCGTTGGCCTGCCACTCCAGCTCGCCGACGACGGCCTCCGGGACGATAATCGTCGCCCCCGCGTAGGCCCCCGAGTCGACGCGTTCGGACACGCGGCCGTCGATGACCGCGCTCGTGTCCGGTACGACGTTCATACATAAACTCGGTGCGCGAGACGGATAAGGGTATTCAAGGGGCAGGGCGGGTCTTCGTCGTACTCGTCGGGGTGGCCAATCGTGTGCCCGAACTCGTGGGCGGCGACCGCCCCCGAGTCGGTGGTGTCCCGGGTGGTCATGTTGCTCCGTTCGGGGCCGGGCCGGACACGCACCTCGTGGTGTTCGTCGCTCCCCACCCACTGCACCTCGAAGAGGAACGGACAGGGGAGTTCGCCGCCCCAACTCGTCGCCCTGTTGTCGCTCCAGGTCGTCTCGGTGCCGTTCTCCCGAGTCGTCAGTGAAGCGGGCCGCTGTCCGCATCGAGGTGGGTCAGCGTGTCGTCGACCGCTCCCTTGAGCGTCGAGCCCCCGATCCGGTCGTTGCCGCCCGATGTGAGTGCTCCTTTCGTCGCATCGAGTTCGAATACGGCGTCGTCGCTGTCCACCGATCCCGCCAGTTCGATCCGTTCGTCGTTGCTACCAGACACTCTGTATCACCCAGGAACTACCCGCTCCCACAGGTGATGAACATATGCTCCAGCCAACAACTTCTCCCCGCGAATCGTATAAACCGGTCGCGCCCCTCGGCGAATCCATGAGCGATGTCCTGGATCTGACGCGCCGTCTGGTCGCCATCCCGAGCCACGAGGACGAACGCGCCGCGGGCGACGCCGTGGCCTCGTGGCTCCGGACGGAAACCGAGGCGACGGTGCGCCGCGACCCCCACGGGAACGTGTTCGCCCGGCGGCGGGTGGGCGACGGCGGCGGCCGGTCGCTCGCGCTCGTCGGTCACCATGACGTGGTGCCGCCGGCCGACGACCAGGTCGAAGGCGAGGAGTACGTCGTCGAGGAACGCGACGGGCGCCTCTACGGGCGCGGCACCGCGGACATGAAGGGGAGTCTCGCAGCGGCGATGGTAGCCTTCCGCGACGCCGATCTGACCGCGACACCCGGGGCGCCGGTCGACCCCGTCGACGAACTCGTCTTCGCCTCGTTCGTCGGCGAGGAACGGGGCGGTGTGGGCGCCCGCGCCGCCATCGACGACGGCGTCGCCCCCGACTACGCCGTCGTCGGCGAGGGGTCGACCGGCTACTCCGCGCCGGGCGTCACCGACGTGGCCGTCGCCCACAAGGGCCGCCGCGGGAGCACGCTCGTCGCCCGCGGCGAGGGCGCGCACGCGAGCGAGCCCGAGGCGGGCGAGAACGCCGTCTACCGCGCCTGCGACGCCGTCGACGCCGTGCGGGGACTCGACGCCCCCGCGACGACCGTCCTGGATCACGACCTGGAGGGAAGCGTCGCCGTCACCGAAATCGACGGGGGGTCGGCGTGGAACGTGATCCCGGAGCGGTGTACGGTGACGGTCGACGAGCGCACCGTACCCGGCGAGCGGGCGGCCCTGGAACGGGCCGAGGCCGTCGAGGGCGTGGAGTGGACGGTCGATCAGGATCTGCCGCCGATGGCCTGCGACGAGGCGGGCTTCGCCGAGGCGGTTCTCGCGGCGGCCGACGCGGCGCAGGACGGCGACCCGGAACGCGTCGTCAAACCGCACGCGACGGACGCGGGGTGGCTGGCGGCCGCCGGCACCACCTGCGTCGTCTGTGGCGCCGCCGAACCCGGCGAGGCCCACACCGCGACCGAGAGCGTCGGCATCGCGGTGCTGGAGCGGTGCGAGCGCCTCTACCGGACGCTCGCGGAGTCGCTGACGGTCGGGTAGTTACGCGTCGCCATCGGCGTCGGCCCCGTCGTCGAGTTCGAGGACTCGGTCGGCACGCGCCCGAAACGCGTCGAGCGCCGCCTGCTCGGCCTGGGAGACGGGGTCGTCGACCCCGAGTTCGTCGGTCTCCAGGGCGTTCAACACCGCCACCTCGGCGCGAGCGCAGTAGTCGAGCAGTCGTTCCGGGTCGCCGTCGGGATGCTGGAAGGGGATGGTCGCGTCGTTCACGAAGACGGCCCGCGGGTCGGCGGGGGCGGCGTCGAACAGCGTGGCCGCCCGGTGGGCGTTGTCGGCCGCGAGGGCGACGGCGTCGGCCGTCGAGGCGGCAGTCGCCCGAGGGGCGTGGGCGTCGAGGACGCCCTGCCACGCGTCGCCGGGGACGGTCGTGAACCGGTCGAGGCGGCCGCCGAGCACCCGCTCACCGCGCTCGACTTCGGGGCCGAACTCGAAGACGACGACGCTGGCGGCGCCTGCGCGGTCGACCCAGGCATCGAGCGCTCGGGCGGTCAGTCGCGTCTTTCCCGCGTTCGAGGGGCCGACGAGCAGGGTCGTGCCCGACAGCGGGAACGGGAGGTCGGCGTCGGTCACGAGGGGTTACGCCGCCAGTTCTTCGCGGGCATACTTGCCGCCCAGACCGAGCATCGCCAGGCCGAGCGCGACGGCAAAGACGAGCACGAATCCCGAGAGCGGACCGACGCCACCCGCGACCTGTTCACGGACGAAGTTGACCGCGAGCGCGCCGGTGACGAGCAGGAGCACCACGCCGCCGATGTTCGTCAACAGCGAGTTGCGGTCGGGCACCGCATCCGAGTTCAGCAAGTAGAGGACGATGGCGATGGCGAAGGGGGTGCCGACGGTGCCGAGCGCGAGAACGAGAACGAGCTGGCCGAGCACCGCGCCGCCGATGAACGCGCCGGGGGCGGAGAGAAGCGCGACGGCGACGAGCAGACCCCGATAGCGGGGGTCGTCGATGGTCGTCCCCCAGCCGAGTTTGTCGGCTAGCAGGAACGGCGGGACGATGGTGTTGCCGCCGAGCGTCGAGACGGCGGCGCCCCAGAGGCCGAGGAGGAAGAGCCACTTGGCGCTGGGGCCGACCAGCGGGCCGAGCGCCTGCGCCGCCCCGACCGTCGACAGATCGGCCGAGGTGAGAACGCTCGCCGTCACGAGGAAGATGGCGAGGCTGTAGATCCCGAAGGCGACGAGCATCGAGGCGCCGATGTCGAACGTCGCGGCGTCGTAGTCCTCGCTAGTCCATCCCCGGGAACGCATCGTGTAGGAGTGCATCGTGATGAGCGTGATGTGGACGGCGCCGCCGAGGATGCCCGCGGCGACGAGCGCCCCGCCCGAGGGGATGGTGGGCACGAGTCCCTGCACGGCCGCTCCCGCATCGATAGGGACGACGAACAGGCTGGCGACGAAGGCGACGACGACCAGCGAGACGAGGAGTTTCGCCGCGAGTTCGAGAAATCGGTAGCCGCCGCCGGCGAGGCCGACCGCGAGGACGACCGCCCAGACGACGCCCCAGATCCGCGCGTCGACGCCCGTGACGGTCGCCGACACCGTCGCGACGGTCTTCATGATGACGAGTTGGGCGACGCCGGACGCGAGGACGGTGTCCGCGACCAGCAGCCACGCCCACCACTCGCCGAGGTGGCTCTCGACCACGCCGACAATGCCGCGTTCGGTCAGGAGGCCGAGACGCATCGCGAGATACTGGGCGAGGGCGCCCGCCCCGGCGGAGAGGACGACCACCCACAGGAGGCTGTAGCCGAAGGCCCCGCCCGCGGTCACGAGACTGGCGATAGTCGCCGGGCCGGCGGCAATGGCGCCAGCGACCCACGACGGTCCCATCTCGGAGACGTAGTCTTCGAGTCGTGCGCCGAGACCCGCCGAGGCCCCGACCGTGTCCGTATCAGTCATGCCTGCCGGTGGACGCCTCGTCCGTATATACCACTCGGTTGTATCTTCCGGTGGCGCGGGGTTGATTATCGCACAGTGCCATCTCGATCCATGAGCGACACGACGGAGACCTACGACGACCTGCTCGACCGTGTCCGGCGGATCGCCAACGTCTCCAACGCGTCCGACCTGCTCTCCTGGGATCAACAGGTGATGATGCCCGAGGCGGGGACGCCCGCCCGCGCCCAACAGCTTTCGGCTCTCTCGGCGGTCGAACACGACCTGCTCACCGCCGACGAGCTGGGTGTCCTCCTCGACGACCTGTCGGCGGCGGATCTGGACGACGACCAGGCGGCGGTCGTTCGCGAGGTGCGCCGCGACCACGAACGGGCGGTTCGCGTACCGACCGACCTGGTCGAACGCATCTCCGCCGCGTCGTCCGAGGCGCTGACCGCGTGGCGCGAGGCGAAGGAGGCCGACGACTTCGAGACGTTCGCGCCCCACCTGGAGACCCTGGTCGACCTCAAGCGGCAGTACGCCGAACATATCGACCCGAACCGCGACCCCTACGCGGTGCTGTTCGAGGACTACGAGCCCTGTCTGCCCGTCTCACACGCGGAGGACGTGTTGACGACGCTCCGGGAGGCGGTGGTGCCGCTGGTGGACGATATTCGGGTCTCGGACGCCACCCTCGCGACGGACGTGTTCGACGGGACGTTCGCCGCCGAGCGACAGGAGGCGCTGGGGCGTGACACGCTCGACCTGTTGGGCTACCCCTGGGATCGGGGGCGACTCGACACGGCTCCGCACCCGTTCTCGACGGGGACGACCTACGACGCCCGGGTCACCACCCGCTACGACGAACACGACCCCGTCGACGGGCTGCTGTCGACGATCCACGAGTTCGGGCACGCCACCTACACGCTCGGTCTGTCCGACGACGCCCACGGGACACCCCTCGGCGAGGCGCGTGACCTCTCGATCCACGAGTCGCAGTCACGGCTGTGGGAGAACCACGTCGGCCGGTCGCGGGCGTTCTGGGAGTGGTGCCTCCCGCACGTCGTCGATCACTTCCCCGGCGTCGGCGTCGTCAGCCCCCAGGAGGCCTACGAGGCGGTCAACGCCGTCGATCCCGCGAACTGCATCCGGGTCGAGGCCGACGAACTCACCTACCATCTCCACATCGTCCTCCGGTTCGAGATCGAACGCGACCTGATCCGGGGCGACCTCGACGTGGCGGAGGTGCCGGCCGTCTGGTCGGAGAAGATGGAGTCGTATCTGGGCGTCCGCCCCGAGACTGACACGAAGGGCTGTCTACAGGACGTACACTGGTCGCACGGCAGTTTCGGCTACTTCCCCACCTACTCGCTGGGGAGCGTGATCGCCGCACAGCTGTTCGCCGCCGCCGCCGCCGATATCGACGACCTCGACGGCCGGATCGAGGACGGCGAGTTCGACCCGCTTCACGGGTGGCTGACCGAGCGGATCCACCGCCACGGCAAGCGGTACGAGACGAACGAACTCGTCCGACGAGCGACTGGCGAGGACGTGAGCGCCGACGCCTTCGTCGACTACGCGACGGCGAAGTACGGCGCCCTGTACAACTGCCAGTAGCGGCCGAGCGCCCGCGACTTGGCGTGTTACACTTGCCCACACCAATACGCCTAAGTAGCGGTGTGTCATACCATGTCATGTATGGCAGCCGGACCCAGCGAACACGACGACGAACTGTTCGACCAGTTCCTCGCGGACAACGGCCACGAGACCACACCGGTACGCTGGGAACGATCCTATAACAAGTTGCAGTGCCCGGACTGTGGCGCACTGCACGACCAGTCGGCTACCACCTGTTCGGTCTGCGGCTGGAACCCGGCCTGAGCGGGCCGGATCGACCCCTATCCGAGCCACGCCGTTTATACTGCCCCGGGGCGTGTAACACGACGATGAGCGACGACGCTACGGTCACCCGTCTCTTCGGGGGCCCCGGGAGCGGGAAGACCACCGCCCTCCTCGACCGCGTTGACGAGCTACTGGAAGACGACGACATCGACATCCGCGACGTACTCGTCGTCTCCTACACGCGCGCGGCGGCCTCCGAGGTGCGTGAACGCCTCGCGGAGCGACTCGACGTGTCGCCCCGGGCGCTCCAGGGCAACGTCTGTACGATGCACGCGAAGGCGTACGAACTGCTGAACCTCTCGCGGGGCGACGTGGTCGGCGAGAACGACAAACAGGAGTTCTGTGAGGAGTACGGCGTCGAGTACGAAGACGAGTACGGCGGCGCCGGTCGCCGCACCGCCCGGTCGACGACGCTCGGCAACAAGATCATCGCCACCAGTCAGTGGCTCCAGCGCACCCAGCGCGACGTGGCCGACTGGTACGACGTGCCCTTCCAGTGGGACGTGGAGACGGTGCGCCTCCCGCCGGCGGTCGATCCGAACGCCCAGGAGGGGAACAAGTACACGCCGACGTGGCCCGCCGACGACGAGCGGATCGACGTGCCAGCGGTCATTCGCGCCTGGCGGTCGTACAAGGGCGAACACGACCTGGTCGGCTTCGCCGACATGCTGGAGCGTGTGGCCCAGCGGTCGCTGGTGCCCCACGTCGACTACCTCGTCATCGACGAGTTCCAGGACATCACCACCCTCCAGTACGAGGTGTACGAGGAGTGGAAACCCCACATGGAGGGCGTCCTGATCGCCGGCGACGACGACCAGGTGGTGTACGCCTGGCAGGGTGCCGATCCCAACATCCTGCTCGACGCCACCGTCCACGAGGACGTGGTGTTGCCCAACTCCTATCGCCTCCCCTCGCGCATTCTCAACGTCGTCAACCGAGAGATCCGACATATCGACAAGCGCCAGGAGAAAGACCTCAACCCGCGCAAGGAGGGTGGCGCCGTCGAGGGTATCCAGAGCCCCTCGATGTTCGAGGTGGTGCGGAACGTCCAGCACACCGTCGACAGCACGGACGAGACGGTGATGGTGCTGTTCCGCGCCCGCTACCAGATGTTCCAGTTCATCGATGACTTCCTCCCGAAGGGGATTCCGTTCTCGGTGATGACCGACCAGCGGATGTGGACGGATCGGCTCACACAGTACGTCCGTGCCGTCGAGCAGTTGGAGGCCGACGAACCGATCACGGGTCTCCAGGCGCGCCGTCTCGCCGACATGCTGCAGGACTCGGCGTTCGGGACGAACGACCGCGACGACTTCTACGACTACCTCGACGACCGCGAGGAGGCGGAGGACGTCGACGACATCGAGCGGATCGACGTGCCGTCGGACGTGGTGAACGATCACGTTCCCTTCATGCCCGACCCCGCCGCCGCCGGCGACATGGTGCGGAAGGTGACGAGCTTCCAGCGCAAGGCCGTCGACGCGTACTTCGCCGGGGACTACCACGGGATGGATCCGAGTCGCGTCCGCGTCGGCACCATCCACTCCGCGAAGGGCCGCGAGGCCGACCACGTGTTCGTCTGTACCGACCTCACCGAGAAGGTGGTCGAACAGATGGCCGCGAGCGTCGACGACCCGACCGATGTGGACGGCGTCGAGAAGTTCACCGCCCACACCAGCCCGGTGCCCCTGCTCACCGACAACGAACGCCGCGTGTTCTACGTCGGGATGAGTCGGGCCCGCGAACGACTCGTCCTCCTCGAGAACCTCATCGGCGGCGCGCCGACCCTCCCGATCAGCGTTCTCCTGCACAACGAACTCCGGGACGAGGACGTCGACGCGATGCTGACCGAAGCCGAGGAGACGCCAGTCCCCGAACCGTGACCGACGCGGTCGGGGCGGTCGAACCGGCCCTGACGGCCGCCAGCGCCGGCCTCGTCGCCGTCGCGGCCCGTCTCGCCGACGCCACCGCCGCGTCGAACCGTCTCGTCGCCGAGGGCAACCCCCTCACGGTCGACCGTCTCGAACGCACTGCGAACGCCGCCGTCGCCGACGCGGGCGGTGATCCAGCCGGACGGACGAGAGTCGAGACGCGCGACGGCGTGCGACCGGGCGACCCACTCGTCGTCGCACTCTCGCCGCGAATCGATGGGGTGGGCGGCCCACTCGCACGGACGTTCGTCGTGGACGGCACGGGGGGCTGGGAGCGCCGGGCGGCCGTCGCCGTCGAGATGGCCCACGACGCCGTCCGGCGGATCGCCGAACCCGGCCGTCCGGCGCGGCGCGTCGTCGACGAGGCGGTCGCCGAACTCGGTGCGTTCGGCCTCGCTGCCGCGGAGTCGCCCGTCGCCGAGCCAGTCGGGGCGTCGACACCCGACTTTTCGACTGACACGCCGCTCGACCCGGGGACGGTCTTCGCGCTCCGTCCAGTCGCCGTCGCGCCGGGGGACGACCGCGGACGGATCAGGATCGGCCGGTGTTACGCCGTCACCGAGTCGGGGTGTCGCTCGCTCGACGACATTCCCACGTCGCTGTCGCCGTCGGCGTACACCGAGCGCGAGTGATCCGGGCGGGCTGGCTACTCGTCGTCGTCCCGTTCTCGAACCGCGCGCCCGACCACACGTTCGGCGACGGCGGCCGGCACGTCGGTGGGAGTGGTGAGTCGGTACGGGAGAACGACCATCAGGACGGCGACGACGACGAGGCCGGAACCGAGTGTCGTCCGTCCGGCGAGCAGGCTCTCGACGCCGAACAGGCCGAGCGGAATGGCGAAGACGAGCGACGCCGCCAGGCCGAACGTCTCCAGAATCCCGAGTCGCATACTCGCGGTACGCGCCGCCGACGGGAAAGCGTCGTCGTTCCGGTCACTCCACGACGCCCGCAGGGCGTTCGTCCACGCCGTCGACGCGCAGTCCCGTGGCGACGAGCAGGCGGCGTCCCCGGCACGCCGACATCTCGTCGGCGGCCTCGAACGCGCCCTCCGGATCGGCCCGCGCGTACGCACCGTCTACGTCGGCGTCCGGCAGGGGAGCGAACCGCTCGTCCGGCGGCACCCAGCGACAGCGTCGTCCCCGTCGAATACCCACGTCCGGGCGTCTACGCCGTCGGTGTCGCCACCAGCGGGAGGCCGGTAGCGAACCTGGTTCGGAGCTGACTGCTGAAGCTCATGGCTGGGGTGGGAGCGGGCGGGCGCATAACCGTACGGCGGCCATCGGATCGGAACCCCTTACCCCGACGGCGACGATGGACGAGTATGTTCACCGGCATCGTCGAAGGGACGGCCGAGGTGGTCGGTGTCAGTGACACCGATGGCGGCCGGCGCCTCCGCGTGTGTCACGGCTTCGACGCGGTCGCAGACGGGCAGTCGATCAGCGTCAACGGCGTCTGTCTCACGGTCGAACGCCACGCCGACGACTGGTTCGAGGTGTTCCTGGCGAGCGAGACGGTCGAGAAGACGTATCTCGGGACGGTCGACGTTGGCGACGCGGTCAACCTCGAACGCGCTATGCCCGCCGACGGGCGGTTCGACGGTCACATCGTCCAGGGACACGTCGACGGCGTCGCGACCGTCGAAGCCATCGACCGCGTCGGCGACGACTGGCGGTTCACGTTCGCGCTCCCCGACGACCTGCGACGGTACGTCGTCCCCAAGGGATCGGTCGCACTCGACGGCATCAGCCTCACCGTCGCCGCCCTCGACGACGAGGCGGGCACCGTCGCCGTCGCCATCATCCCGACGACCTACGACCTGACGACGCTGTCGGCGAAGGAACCGGGCGACCCCGTCCACGTCGAGGTGGACGTGGTGGCGAAGTACGTCGAGCGACTGGTCGGCGACGGCGACGGCACAGAGTGACCGGCGACCCGCTGGCGGCGCTCTCGCTGCCCTCGCACTCTACACCGACGGCACCGTCGTCTGGAACTACTGGGCGGGGGCGGGGGCGACGGCCTGTTCGGCTCCCCGCTCGGCGTCCTGCTCGCGACCCTGCTGGGGTGTGGCGTCGCCATGCTGACGCCGGATCGCCGCCGGCGGGCAAGCCGTCCGGATCGCGTGGTACCCCGGGCTGACGGCCGCGGCGAGTCTCCCGCGGTATCTCGTCGTCCTCGGCGACCCCGTCGGCGTCTACTGGACGTACGACCTCGGCGGCGGTCTGGTGGGTGTCGGCCGGGACGTGGGCCGGTGGTGCGGTGAGTCATACGGTTTATCGTAAGTCATTACCGGTGGTTCGCCGGACTGTCTCGGCGAACCGCCGGTAAACAGTTACAATAATCCGTATCAGGACTCGAATTCGGTCGCCTCCACGTCGAAGGCCGACTCTTCCGTCTCCTCGTCTTCGTGTACCTGCCGGTAGGTGTGGCTGTACCGGCGGATCTTTCGGAACAGTAGGAGACCGAAGACGCCGTCGTAGAGCAGGACGTAGACGAGAAAAGCGGGGAGTTGGGGCAGGCCAGTGGCGATGCCGACCAGCGCCGATCCGATGCCGACGGTGGTGTTGTAGGTGGCGTGGATGAGCGCGGCGACGAGCAGTCCCTTGACGACGATGGGGCCGCGGTTCTCCCGGTTGAACTTCGCGAGGCCGAGATAGTAGCCGGCGAACGCGGAGTAGATGACGTGCCCCGGGCCAGCCAGGGCGCGGACGGCGGCGATGCCGCCGCCGGCACCGATGAGGCCGAGACCCAGACCCGTGGCCGCCGTCGGCGCGTCGAGGCGCTGGGTGATGTAGAGGGCGTTCTCGATGGTGGCGAAGCCGAGGCCGGCGACGGCGCCGTACACCGCGCCGTCGACGACGGCCTCGAAACTGTCCGTGCCGTAGGCGTACAGACGCACGGCCAGGAGCTTCACCGTCTCCTCGATGGGGCCGACGACGAGGTAGAAAAAGAGGGCGGTACCGAGGAAGCCGAGGCCGGCGAAGATCCCCTTGGTGTAGGAGTTGAACACCGCCGCGAAGTTGGCGGTCAGGACGCCGAGCAGGAACGTGGCGACGAGCAAGGAGAGCGGTTCGTTACTGGTTACGTCCGTCCGACGGACGTAGATGGCGAGCGCGAGCGCCGGGAGAGCGGACAGGAGCGTCAGCGCACCGATCTGCGGGTCGGTCACCGCACTCAACCCGCCGATGCCGATGAGGATGAGCAGGGCGACGCCGACGACGAACAGGCGGGCCGAGGCCACCAGCACCCGGTAGATACCGGCCGCCACCCCGTCGAGCAGCCCCCGACGTTCCCAGGTTGCGATATCGTAGAGGTCGACAGCGTCGTCGGCCCGCTCCTCGACCGGATCCCGTCTGCGCGACATGGCCGACGGATCGACCGCCAGCGGTTAAGTTCTTGGCCTGCCGGTGGGGGATCGTCGGGTATTTGTCCCGTGGCGGCCCAATGGACGGTATGTACGACTTCGTCGTAGTCGGCGTCGGCCCGGCGGGCGCTCGCCTCGCCCGGCGGGCGGCCGAGGCCGGGTACGACGTGCTGGCCCTGGAGAAGGGTCGTGTCGGGACGCCGCTCGCCTGTTCGGGTCACGTCAGTACCGACATCTGGGACTACGTGCCCGCCGACGCGGAAGACGGCCTTCGGCAGAACCGGGTGTACGGTGCGCACTTTCACGTCGGCGGCCCGGAGAGTCGGAGCTACCCCTTCTACAAGTCCGAGGCGGTGTCGAACGTGATCGACCGGGTCGAACTCGACCGGACGCTCGCGGACGCCGCCCGGAAAGCGGGCGCCGACATCCGCGAGAACCACACCGTCACCGATGTCGACGAACGCCCGGACGGCGTGACGGTGACCGCCAGCGCCGACGGCACGACCCGGCAGTTCGAGACGCGCCTGGTAGCGGGCTGTGACGGCCCCGTGTCGCGGGTGCGTCGCGAGACGGGGCTGCCCGAACCGGCCGAACGCCTCCACGGCGTCCTCGCGTTCGACGACGCGCCGGATCACGGCGACTTCGTCGACGTGCATCTGACTGAGCCCCGCTTTTTCGCGTGGCGCATCCCCCGTGGAGCGGCGGGCGTCGAGTACGGCCTCGCGGCGCCACCGGGCGCCGACGTGACCGAGCGGTTCGACCGGCTGACCGACGCCTACGGCGTCGACACCGGCCACGTCTGTTCGGGCGCTATCCCCATCGATCCACCCGACCGCGTGACGGGCGACCGGGTCTTTCTCGTCGGCGATGCCGCCGCCCAGACCAAACCCTTCACCGGCGGCGGCATCCTCTACGGCATGACCGCCGCCGACTGCGCCGTCGAGGCCATCGATCCCCGCGATCCGGCGACGCTCGACGACTACGAACGCACGTGGCGGGCGGCGCTCGGCCGGGAGATCCGACTCGGGCGCGTGATCCGTCGGGCGTACTCGCTCCCGAAGCCGATCCAGCGACTCGGCCTGCGGGCGCTCGACGGCGAAATCGGCGTCCACATGGATCGGCCAAGCTCCTTTTTCTCCGTCGACCACCTGCGGGCGCTTGCCGCGAACGTCCTGCCCGGCGGGCGTGACCGCAACGGCGACCGCGGTCAGTCGTAGCGGGGAAGGCGAGCCGAGCGCCCGCTTCCCTCGACGAACGGGAGGTCGACGACAGTCGCCTCGACGTCGTCACCGTCGACGCGAACGGCGAAAGCGGGATCGGATGGGCCGCTCTCGTCGGACACAGACCGGTCAGTCGAGGCGCGTAGCTCCCCGCTATCGACGTAGGCGAGCGCAATCGGCTGTGAGAGCGACGGACTCTCGGCGCCGCGGGTCACCGTGCCGACGCTCTCGTCGCCGACCACTACCGCCGCCCCCGACTGAGGGATGGCGTCGAGGGTCAGGCCGACCAGTCGCTGGCTGGGGCGGCCCTGGTTTTCGACCCGGGAGACGACTTCCTGGCCGACATAACAGCCCTTGTCGAAATCGAGGGCGTTGCGAAGGCCGGCGACGTTCGGAATCCGGCCGTCGAGTTCGGTGTCGAACAGCGGCGTCCCCGCTTCCAGGGTGAGGGTGTCCCAGGTGCGGTAGCCGACCGGCGTCGTCGGGGTACCGCGAGTCAGGAGGGAGTCGAACACGGCTTCGGCGTCGTCGTCGCGGGTGATCACCTCGTAGCCCGTCTCTCCGGTGGGGTCGTCCGTCGAGACGACGCTCACGCCCGCGTCGGCGATGGAGCCACGGACGAACGCGAGCGTCGTCTCGGGGACGTTCGCGCCGGCCAGCAGGGTCGCGACCGTCTCGGTGGCGTTCGGGCCGTGGACGCCGAAGACGCCGAAGTCAGCCGTGGCGTCGCGAACAGCCACGTCCTGGATGAACACCTTGTCGCTCCAGTCGTCGGTGAGGGAGGCGGCCTGACCGGGCGGCGTGAAACAGAGCAGTCGCTCGCCCGCGTTGTAGACGTACAGGTCCGTTTCGATACCGCCCTGGGGGTCGAGCAGGAGGGCGTAACATCCCTCGCCGTCGGCGTCGGGGACGCGGTTGGAGACGGCGTTGTCGACGAAGTCGACCGCGTCCGACCCCTCGACGACGACGACGCCGTACGCCATCTCGATGACGCCTACCCCGTTGCGAACCGCGAGGTGGGTGCGGCCGGGGCGGCCGTAGTCGGCGACGACCGTCCGCCCGTCTCGCGTCTCGAACTCGGCGCCGTAGTCGGCGTGGAGACCCCGGAGCATCGCTCGCAGGTAGGAGGGCAGGGGGAAAAAGCGACGCGGTCAGAAGCCGAGTCGGTCGCGGATCGCAGCTAGCAGGCTCTCCTCGTCGTCGGGCGCCTCCCCCGGTTCGGGGACGACGCGGTCGTCCGGGAGCACAACCGTCCGTCCGTCGTCGGCTTCGACGGAGATGAGCGAGTCGTCTTTCAGTTCGGCGAGCGCCGCTTCGAGCGTGTCGATATCGACGTCGACGGCCGCCCGGAGTTCGAAGACGGTCATGCCCTCACCGCCGCGGTCGACCAGTGCGTCGAGGACGGCCACCTCCACGTCCTCACGGTCGCGAAACTCCCGTTTGGCCTTCATGGACGGGGGTAACGGCCGCGGATGGTTTACCTGTACCGCCCGCCGGGGTCGTGGGTGCCCCGGCGTTCGGCCACTGTGACCCCGTCGGACGGGCGTCTGACGGACGCTTTTGGTGGTGCAGCCCGCTATTTCCTCGCAATGGGACTCAGGTGCCTACTGGGACACGAATACGCGAACCGCGAGGTGGAGCGCGAGCGCGAGGAGCGTGGGAACGAGGTGGTCGTGACGTACCGAACCGTCGAAACCTGTGACCGCTGTGGGGAGCGGCGAATCGTCAGCGAGAACAAGGAAGTGCGCCCCGTTCGAAACCCCGGCGAGGATGGCGTGACGACGGGGCTGGGCGACGACGGCGGCGTGACGCCGGATCTCGGGAACGGATCGACCGACGAACCGGGAGCGGCCAGTCCCGAGCCGGCTCACGTCGACAGCCAGGACGAAGCCGGCGCCGAGAGCGGCGCCGAACCGGAAGCCAACCCCGACCCCGTCGAGGCCGACACGTACGCCGACGACGAGAACGTCGACGACGCGATCATCCTCGACGACGACGGTGACGACGAACGCGACCACGGCGAGTGGCCCGACGGCACCGACGCTCCGGGGGACGAGGACGACACGACCGACTCCACGCCGGACGCCGTCGACGACGGGACGACCGTGATCAGCGGCGACGACGGCTGGCCCGAACCCGACGGCGAGGACGAGGGATTCGACGCCGAACCCGGCGACGGCGAACCGACCGACGCCACCGTCGGCGGCGGAGCGCCCGAGGCGGGGGCGTCGGGCGACGTGGAAGCGGCCGCCACGAACGGCACCGCGTCGGCCACCGGCAAACAGTTCGTCGCGGCCGAGGAAGTCGAACCCGTCGGCACCGACGAACCCACCGGCGAGACGGAGTTTTTCTGTCCGAACTGTGGCTATGCCCGCTCCACGGGCGGCTCGTCGATGCGCGCTGGCGACATCTGCCCGGACTGCCACCAGGGCTACATCGGCGAGCGACCGCGGTGAGGGCAACAGTCGGGATGACGAAACTGGTAAACCGTCGCCTTCCGAAGCGGTGTCCATGAAGGAGTACAAGATGCGTCGCGGGGAAACTCTGGACGAGAACGCGCCGGATCTCAAGGGGACTATCGAGAGCTACTTCGGCCCGGTCACGGGGACACAGGAGTTCAAGGGGAGCGACCTCTACGTGGTCGGCGACCCCGACAACCCGGTCTTCGAGCGAATCGTCGCGGGCGCCGTCGAGTACAGCAGCAAGAAGGACAAACTCGCGGTTCATTTCGAGGAGAAGCCGGCCGCACAGGTGATCGAAGAGGGGCACGCCGACGCCGCGGAGGACGCCGTCAACGCCAAAAACGACTTCCTGCTCGAAGTGACGGGACGGGACGCCAAGTCCCGCCGTGACTCGATGAAACGCGCCGTCGAGGACGACCCCGACGACGTGCCGAACGCCTGAGCGTCACGCCCGCGATGGCCGGAGCGACTCGCCGCGAGTCGGCTGCCGCCGTCGCGCGGTCGAACGGGTACTACAGCGCCTCCGGGATCCACCCGCCGTCGATCTCCACGTTCTCCCCGCTCACGTAGTCGCTGTCGGCGTCGAGGAAGAAAAAGAGCACCTGCCGCAGGTCGGCGAAGTCGGCCCACCGGCCACGCGGCGCCTCGTCGGGGAACTCGTCGGAGTTCTCGACGACGTACGGCGAGAGGCAGTTGACCGTGATGCCGTCCGCTTTCGTGTCGTTGGCGAGCATCCGAGTGAACATGATGACGCCCGTTTTCGCGACGAGATAGGGGAAGTTCTTCGGATAGACGAGCGCCTTCTCCGTGCCGGCGTAGCCGACGTTGACGATCCGGCCGAAGCCTCCCTCCCGCATCGCGGGGAGCGCCCGCTTCGAGCAGAGATAGGTGCCGTTGAAGTTCGTCTCTAGCACCCGGTTCCACGTCTCGAAATCGATGTCCTCCCAGTGCCGAGGGGCGAAGTCGCCGACGTTGTTGACCAGTACGTCGACCGTCCCGAGGTCGGCCTCGCAGGCCTCGAACATCGCGTCCACGTCGTCGGGGTCGGTCACGTCGCCCTGGATGGTCGTCGCCTCGCCGCTCGCCTCGCGGGCGACGGCCGCCGTCGCACGTGCTGCCTCCGCGCTCGTGTGGTAGTGGACGGCGACCGAAGCGCCCGCCTCCGCCATCGAGAGAGCGAGTTCCCGGCCGATCCCCTTCGCGCTACCCGTGACGAGCGCCACCCGATCCGAGAGGTCGGTCGTGAGCATACCTACGCATGTGGGAGAGTGCGCAAAGAGGTAGTGGTCGGGGAACAACGGTTTGTATCCGGCCGTCGAACCGTGGCGATATGTCGGTAGAAACCATGCTGGTTGCGGTTGGTCCCCAGGACTACGACCGCGTAGAACGGCTCGCAGAGGAGACGGTCGACATCGCGGAGCCGACGGGAGCGCACGTAGTGCTCACGCACGCGTTCACAGAGGACGGGTACGACGAGATGCGGGCGAACCTCCACATCGACGACGCGACGCCGGACGACGTGGCGGAGCGCGACGCGACGATCCGCGATCTCGAAGACGTACTGCAGGAGGCGGGCCTGGGGTACGAGATTCGGGGCCGGGTGGGCGACCCGGGCGAGGCAGTGGTCGATCTGGCCGAGGAGTGTGCCGCCGACATCGTCGTCGTCGGCGGGCGCAAGCGCTCGCCGACCGGCAAGGCCGTCTTCGGGAGCGTCGCTCAGACGATCATGCTCTCGGCTCCGTGTCCGGTGTTGTACGTCCGTACCGGCACCGAGTGACGCGATGGCCGCGTATCTCGGCGTCGACCTCGGGGCGACGACGATTCGGGCGGTCGTCGGTGACCGCGCCGGACGGGTGACGGGTTCCCACCGCACCCCGACGCCGCAGGGGCCGACCGGCCTCGCGATCACCGAATCGGTTCTCGACGCCACCCGCGAGGCGTGTGCCGACGCGGGCGTCGCTCCCGCGGCTCTCGTGGCGGCGGGCATCGGCGCCATCGGCCCGCTCGACCCCCACGACGGCGCGGCGGTCGACCCGACGAACCTGCCGGACTCGGTCGACCACATCCCCCTGGTCGGGCCGCTCTCGACCCTGCTGTCGACCGACCGGATCACGTTCCACAACGACGCCACCGCGGGCGCTATCGGGGAACGCTTCTTCGGCGACGGCGCCGACGACCTGGTGTATCTCACCCTCTCGACGGGAATCGGCGCCGGCGCCATCGTCGACGGCCACGTCCTCTCGGGGTGGGACGGCAACGCCGCCGAGGTGGGCCACGTGACGGTCGACCCCGACGGGCGGCGAACCTGTGGCTGTGGCGGCGCGGGGCACTGGGAGGCGTACTGCTCCGGCGCGAACGTCCCGGACTACGCCCGCGACCTGCACGCCGGGGCGGAGGCGGCCGCGTCCCGGTCGGGCGACGACGACGCCAGCGGCGAGACGCGTCTCCCGCTCGCCGACCCCGCGTTCGACGCGGCCGACGTGTTCGACGCCGCGGACACCGACGCCTTCGCCGCGCGGGTCGTCGACCGAATCGCCGACTGGAACACCATCGGCGTCGCGACGCTCGTCCACGCCTACGCGCCCCGACGGGTGGTCGTCGGGGGTGGCGTCGCGATCAACCATCCCGACCGTGTCCTCGACCCGATTCGGGAGCGGTTGCCCGCCCGCGTGGCGACGAACGTTCCGGAACTCCGGCTCACGCAACGCGGCGACTCGGCGGTCGTCGAGGGGGCGCTCGCGAGCGCGATCACCCGGGGGACGGGCGATCCGGAACGGCGGTAGCTACAGCGCGTGCCGGAGGCCCGACGCGACCGACCGAGCCTTCTCGGCGAGGGCATCGGACACCAGCCCAGCGTCGACGGCGTCGTCGAGTTCGTCGTCGTCGACGCGGCGCACCGCCCCATCCGGCCCCTTCACCACGTCGACGTGGAGGTCGACGTACCGGACGGCGTCGGGGAAGCACTCGACGGGTGTACAGACGTTGACGTAGGTGCCCTTCCGGGTTCCGTCGTCGGCGCGGTAGACGGTCGGATACCACCACCGGCCCTCGCGCACCTTGGTGATCGCCACGTCGCCGGCCTCGCGGTCGACGCCGAGGGCGTCGTAAGTGCCGCCAGCGGTCATCTCCCGGCGGAGGGTGAGCGTACCGTCGGCGTCGCGGTCGACCACCTCGGCCCGCCCGAGGACGATCCGGCGCCCGTCGGGTTTGCCGTGATCGAGGCGAACGTGGTCGCCCGCGACGGGGCCGAAGGTGTCGGTGACGGCCTCGAACGGAAAGTCGTCGCCCGTCGGGGTTTCGACACCCAGCGCCTCCACGAAGTCGACCGCACGGCTGGCGTCTCCCGAGGCGGCCTTGATTCGGTGGTGACCGGTCATGGTCGGCGTTACCGCACGCCGGTGTTCGTCCAGGGCGAAGCGTGCCTCGCGGCCGAACCACACCCACGTCGTCGCCGTGGGAGCGGTGATTCGGCGCACGGGGTCGACGGCGGTGTCGAGCGCGTCGTCTAGCGTCTCGGCCCGGTCGACCGCTCGCTCCAGTGCCGTCTCCAGGGCGGTCATGTCGGCGTCGGTCGCGGCGTCGGCCCAGCGGAGCCCCCAGCCCTCGGGCGGTTCGATTCCGAGGAGGTCGGTCATCCCGGCGAGTTCGCGCCCGGCGGCGTCGTCGCGGGCGTCGACGGCGACGCCGGATTCGCCGCGAACGAGCGTCGCGGGGCCGGCGCGAACCCGCACGTCGCCGTCGAGGACGGGTCGGCGGTCGATCCACGGCGCTGCCGACTGCGTGACCTGCACCCGCACGTCGTCCCCCACCTCGACGTGGGCGTCGACGTTGCCGAACGGGAGAAAGCCCTCGGCGTCGCCGAGGTCACAGACCGCACCGCTCCCGAGCGTCTCGGTCACGCGTGCGTCGAAGACGGCGTCACGAGGCGCGGGCGACGGCCACGCGAACGTATCGCGAGTCAGAGTGAGGTGGTCGACCGCCCGGTCGACCGCGTCGGGGTCGCCGACCACGCCGACGCCCTGACGGTCGTCGGTCGTCTCGACGGCGACGGCCGGCGGCCGGGCGGAAAACTCGGCGTCGAAGCGGTCACGGATGGGGGCCGACGCATCGACCACGTCGTGGTCGGCGTCGAGAAAGCGACGCGTGAGCGCCGTCGTGTAGATACCGCGGAGACGAACGTTCATGCGAGTCGATGGTTCGACGCCGGATCGGCGAGGGAGTCGACGGGCATCACATACCTCGCTTGGAGCCCGGGGGTTTTCACTGCGACGGAGCGTCGCCGGGCGGCGGTCGGCCGTCGCGTGCGAGTCGTCGAGGCCCGGCCTGTCGGTGGATTTTCGGGGCCGGGGTGACGTACCGGACGCATGGGCTCGCCTTTCGACACCGATCCGGCGGCGCGTGTCCGACGGGTCGTCGACCAACACGTCACCGCCGGCCTCCACCACGGCGCCCAGGTGGCGGTGTACGACGGCGCGGAACTCGTCCTCGACGTGGCGGTGGGCACCGTCGAACCGGACGGGCCGGCGACGACCTCCGACCGCCGGCACGTACTCTTCTCGTGTACGAAACCCTACGCGGGCGTCTGCCTCCACCACCTCGTCGAGCGCGGCCACCTGTCGTACGACGACCCCGTGCGCGACCACTGGCCCGCGTTCGCCGACGCGGGCACGGAGAAAGCCGCGGCGACGGTGCGGCACGTCCTCAGCCACCAGGCAGGGGTGCCGTACGGTTCGTTCGACGAGGCGTACGACCAGTGGGGCGACTGGGACGCCGCCGTCGAGGCGATGGAGGCCCTCGACACCCGCTTTCGTCCGGGGTCGACCGCCGCGTACCACTCGCTCACCTACGGCTTCCTGGTCGGCGAACTCGTGCGGCGCGTGAGCGGGCAGCCAGTGGACGCGTACGCCCGCGAACACGTCTTCGACCCGCTGGGAATGGACGATACGTCCATCGGCCTGCCCGACGGCGACCCGGACGACGTGGCGACGCTGTCGGGGTTCACTCCGGGGGAACGGTGCCGCGACCCGGGCGTCGGCCTCGGGGAGCGAACGGCGGAGGCGGCGGCGCTGTTCAACCGGGAGTCGATTCACCGAGCGGTCGTCCCCGCGGCGACGGGCGTCGGCACCGCCCGCGATATGGCGCGCTTCTACGCCTGTCTGGCCAACGGCGGCGAACTCGACGGGACGCGACTGCTCGAGGCCGACACCGTCGCGGAGGCGACGCGCGTCCAGGTCGAGGTGGACGAGGACGCGACGATGGGCGTCCCCCGGCGCTACGCCCTCGGCTTCGAGCGGGCGGGCACCGCGTGGGGCAAGTACGGCACGCTGGCGCCGCGAACGACGTTCGGCCACGGCGGCCTGGGGAGCATCGTGGGCTGGGGTGACCCCGAGTCGGGACTGGCGATGGCCTACGTCACGAACGGCATCCGCGACGAGGTAGAACATATGATGCGGGCGAACGCCGTCGCCGACGCGGTGCGACGGGCGTTCTAACCTGCGGTTAGTCGTCGCTCGCGGCCTTCGCCGGCTTGTGCCGGTCGGCGCGCGGCCCCGCGAGGTCGACGGCCGGGAGCAAGTCGCGCAGATAGCGCCCGGTGTGGGAGTCGTCGACCCGGGCAACCTCCTCGGGCGTGCCCGTCGTCACGACTTCGCCGCCCCCCTCGCCACCTTCGGGGCCGAGGTCGACGACGTGGTCGGCGTTTTTCACCAGGTCGAGTTCGTGTTCGATGACGACCACGGTGTTGCCGGCGTCGGCGAGGCGGTGGAGCACCTCGATCAACTTGCGTTCGTCCTCGGGGTGGAGGCCCGTGGTCGGTTCGTCCAGCAGATACAGCGTCTCGCCGGAGTCCTTCTTGCCCAACTCCTCGGCGAGTTTCACCCGCTGGGCCTCGCCGCCCGAGAGCGTCGTCGAGGGCTGCCCGAGTTGCATATATCCCAGGCCCACGTCCTGGAGGAGTTCGAGGCGCCGCCGAATGCCGGGATTGGCCTCGAAGAACTCCAGGGCCTCGTCGACTTCCATCTCCAACACGTCGGCGATGGTCGCGCCCTTGTAGGTCACGTCCAGCGTCTCGTCGTTGTAGCGAGCACCCCCACACTCCTCACAGGGGACGTACACGTCCGAGAGGAAGTTCATCTCGATTTTGACCGTCCCCTGTCCGCCACACTCCTCGCAGCGGCCGCCCTTGACGTTGAAGGAGAAGCGTCCTTTCTCGTAGCCGCGCTGGGTCGCCAACTTGGTCTCCGCGAAGCGTTCGCGGACGTGGTCGAAGACGCCGGTGTAGGTCGCGGGGTTGGATCGGGGCGTGCGGCCGATGGGGGACTGATCGATCAGGCGCACCGTCTCCACGTCCTCGTACCCCTCGATTGCGTCGTGGTCGCCGGGGTCGACCGAGGTGTTGTCGTTCATCTCGCGGGCCAGGCCCTTGTAGAGCACGTCGTGCACGAGCGTGGATTTGCCCGACCCCGAGACGCCCGTGATGGCGATGAACTGGCCGAGCGGGAGGGAAACGTCCACGTCGGCGAGGTTGTGCTGGCGGGCGCCACGGATCGTGAGCGCACCGTCGTCGGGGGTACGGCGCTCCTCGGGCACCGGAATCTCCCGGCGACCGGCGAGGTAGTCGCCGGTGACGGAGTCGTCGCAGTCGACCACATCGTCGAAGTCGCCCTGGACGACCACGTCGCCGCCGCGCCGACCCGGCCCGGAACCCATGTCGATGATGTTGTCGGCGCGGCGCATCGTCTCCTCGTCGTGTTCGACGACGAGGAGGGTGTTGCCCAGGTCGCGCAGGCCTTCCAGCGTGTCGAGCAACCGGTCGTTGTCGCGCTGGTGGAGGCCGATTGAGGGTTCGTCGAGGACGTACAGCACCCCGACGAGGCCCGAACCGACCTGGGTGGCGAGACGGATGCGCTGGGACTCACCACCGGACAGCGTCGACGCCTCGCGGTCGAGGGTGAGGTAGTCGAGGCCGACTTCCTGCATGAATCCGAGGCGGGCGCGGATCTCCTTGAGAATCTCCTCGGCGATGGTGCGTTCGCGCTCGGTCAGGGCGCTCTCCAGGCCCTCGAAGTGCGCGAGAGCGTCGGCGATGCTCATGCGGTTGACCTCGGTGATATCCGTCCCGTCGACGAGGACGGCCCGCGAGGCGGGCTTGAGGCGCGTGCCGTCACACGCCGGACAGGTGGTGACGGCCATGAACTCCTCGATGTGGTCGCGGGTGTTGTCCGAGTCCGTCTCGACGTGTCGGCGTTCGAGATTGCCGATCACGCCCTCGAAGGGTTGTTCCTTGCGTCGGACGCCGTTTTTTGTCGTCCACTCGAAGAGGACGTCCTCGTCGGTGCCGTGGAGGAACGCCTCCTGGACGCTCTCGTCCAGGTCTTCGAAGGGCGTGTCCACGGAGACATCGAAGTGCCGTGCCATCGAGTCGAGCTGCCGGCGGTAGTACGACCGGTTGTAGCTCCAGGGCTCGAAGACGTTCTTGAGCGGCTTGCTCGGGTCTTGGACGACCAGATCCGGATCGACCTCCTTCGTGTTGCCGATGCCCTCACACTCCGGGCAGGCGCCGTGTGGGCTGTTAAAGGAGAAGCTCCGCGTCTCGATTTCGGGGATGTCGATCCCACAGTGGGTACAGGCCAGAGCCTCCGAGAACTCGACGACGAGGCGGTCGGGCGTGTCGTCGCCCTCGGCGTCCGTGTCGGCCAGGTCACCCGTCGACCGCGCGGTCGACCCGCCGAGTTCGACGCTCGCGGGCGGATCGGGGAGGATCACCTTGAGGACGCCGTCCGCCTCCGCGAGCGCCGTCTCGACCGAGTCCGTGATGCGCGACCGGGCGTCGGGATCGATCCGCACCCGATCCACCACCACGTCGACCGTGTGGTCGTAGTTCTCGTCCAGGTCGGGGCGGTCGACGGTGAGGTCGTACGGTTCGCCGTCCACCTCGATTCGGCTGTACCCCTCGCTCACCAGGTCGTCGAACCGATCCTCGAAGGCGCCCTTCTGGTCGCGCACGACCGGCGCGCAGAGTTTGGCCTTCGTCCCCTCGGGGAGTTCGAGGAGGCGGCGCACCATCTGCCCCGCGCTCTGTTCGCCGACTTCGCGGCCACAGTCCGGGCAGTGGGGCGTGCCGACGCGGGCGTACAGCAAGCGGAGGTAGTCGTGGAGTTCGGTGACGGTGCCGACCGTCGACCGGGGGTTGTTGGCGGCGTTTTTCTGGTCGATGGAGATCGCGGGCGAGAGACCCTCGACGCTCTCGACCTGCGGTTTGTCCATCTGCCCGAGGAAGTTGCGGGCGTAGGCGGAGAGGGATTCGATGTAGCGGCGCTGTCCCTCGGCGTACACCGTCTCGAAGGCGAGCGACGACTTCCCCGATCCCGACAGACCGGTGACGACGCTGAACTCCTCGCGGGGGATGCGGACGTCGAGATCCTTGAGGTTGTGTTCCTCGGCCCCGCGAACCTCGATGTAGTCCTTGCTCATCTACGCCCGACTGAGAGCGCGACGAGTGAAACCCTGTCGATTCCGGCGGTTCGACCGCCGCCTCAGGACAGTTTCTCGCGGTTGATCGTCACGCCCGTCGGCGTGACGATAACCTGATCGTCCTCCTTGACGACCACGTCGCCGTCGACTTCGCGGGCGACCTGGCGGAGGTCTTCCAGAATCCGATCGACGACACTGTCACTCGGGCTCATCCGCGTGATATCCGCGATGACGAGGTCACCGTCGTAGACGGCGTCCTTGATCGCCATGGCGTCGCGCTGTTCGCTGATCTCGGCGATCTGAACCTGGATGCCCGCCTCGGCACGGGCCGTATCGAAGTCGTCGAGACTCAGTTCCACGTAGTCCTCGGTGCTGTGGCTCCCGCCTCCACCGAGAATCTTGCTCATGATGCCCATGATACGTACAGGTACCACCGCCTCATTAGTTCTTGCGTCAGACACGGGGACTTTTCCCTCGGCACGCCCCTCGCTCGACCGTGACCTACAGCATCTGCGTCCGGGAGCGGATGGACGACCGGGACGAGACGGCGTGGCGGTTCGGCGTCGCCGCCGCCACTCGCCTCCCGGCAGTGGGGAGCGTCTGCCCGCACGCGAGCGCCAACGGCGCCATCGCCACCGCGGGCGTCACGGACGCCGCCGTCGGGGAACGGTGTCTCTCCGCCCTCGCCGAGGGCCGCCGCCTCGACGACGTACTCGACGCCCTCGCCGCCGAGGAGGCGGCCACGAGCCGACAGATCCACGGCGTCGACGCCGAGGCGAGCGCCGGACGGACGGGTACCGACTGCCCGGCGGCCGCGGGCCACGTCGCGGGAGCGGGCTACACCGTCGCGGGCACGTCGATGGCCGACGAGGCCGTCCTCGACGCACTCGAACGGGGTTACCGCGAGAACGAACGCGACGCACCGCTCGTCTATCGGCTACTGACGGCGCTCGCGGCCGGGGAGCGCGCGGGGGGCGACCGCCGGGAGTTACCGGTCGGAAGCGCCGCTGTCGCCGTCGCGACGACGGCCGCCGAACCGGAACCGCTCTATCACGACCTGCGGGTCGACGCCAGCGACTCGCCGGTGGTCGACCTTCGCGAGACGTATCGACGGGCGAAACGGGGGTACGAGGCCGCGCTGGAGCAGTACGGACGGAGTGACCCCGACGAATCGGTGTAGTATCGGCGGGATCGACCGCCGCAGGACTGCCGATCAGACCGAGAACTCGTAGAGGTCGTCGCCGACGTGGTGGACGGATTCGACGACTTTGCCCGAGTCGCCGAGCATCTCCGACCCGGGTTCGAGCGCGCGACCCACGGCCAGCGCCTTGCCGTGGGTCTCCTCGACGACGACGACCAGGTCGCCGGGGTCGATGGCGTCGTCGGCGTCGACGATACCCGGACGCATCACGTCGGCGCCGTCGCTGACGAACTGGACGGCACCGGCGTCGACGGTAACGACCCGCCGTTCTGGCGGGAAGGCGTTCGCGCCCCGAACCGTCAGAAACAGCTCGCCGTCGGCGATGAACACGTGTGGCTCGCCGTCGACGAGCACCAGGTCGAACTCGGTGCCCACGAGGTCGACCTGCTCGTAGGTGCCGCCGTCGAGGTCGACACCGAGAGCGTCGTCGAGGGTCGCTTCCAGCTCCCGAATCTCGTCGCTCCGCAGGTGGTGGCGGGATTTGACCTCCATACCGGGACGTGCGGTCGCTCCGCGGATAAGTCGCCCGTTCGACGGCCGCCCCGGGCGTCGCGTGTCGGTCGCTCGTCGGACGCGTAACAAACGCTAAGTGGGCGTGGCACCTGTCGTCGACCATGTGGCGTTCCGGATCGGACGGAGGGCGGGATCGGAAGACGGTCGTCTGTATCGCGTGTGGCACCTCGCTCCTCCGATCCGAGGCCCGGGAGTACGACAAGGAGGGGGATCGCTGGAGCCGACACGGCAAGGACTTCGAGCACCTCTGTAAGGAGTGTTACCGGAACCTGTGTCACCAGCCCCGGGACGAACTCGAAGCGTTACTCGTCGACATCGGCGACGGCGAACAGCTCTCGCAAGGGGCGTTTCTCGAACGCTACTACGGCGCCGTAGAGGAGCGGTACGGCTCCGCCGAGGAACCCGAGTCCTGACCGGCGCTGGCGCTCGTCGCACCCCGCGCCCGACACGTCTAACTACCCATCCCCTCTAGTTCTGGGCATGACGAACGATTCGCAGGCGCAGGCCCAGGCCGGCACGGCCGAAGGCCAAGGGCCAGTCGAGATCACGCCGGACGAAGCCCGCCAGTTACAGGAGAAACGCGAGGAGTTGTTCGAGGAGTTCGAGATTCGGGACGCCTTCCCGCCCGAAGTGTTACGGGAAGCGCGCGACCGCACCGAGGGCGTCAACGAGGAGATCCAGGACGAACTGGACGAGCGACGCGACCTCCGGGATCTGACCGCGTGGACGACCGACCCCATCGACGCCCAGGACTTCGACGACGCCATCAGCGTTCGGGAGGAGGAGGACAGCTACCGGCTGTGGGTGCACATCGCCGACGTAACCCACTACGTCCACCCCGACTCCGCGATGTGGGAGGAGGCCGTCGAGCGCGGCAACACCGTCTACCTGCCCGCCTACACCATCCACATGCTCCCGCCGACGCTCGCGGAGACGGTCTGTTCGCTCGTCCCCGACGAGGATCGCCTCGCGCACACGGTCGAGATGGAACTCGACGCCGAGACGCTCTCCTTCGAGAACATCGACATCTACAAGTCCGTCATCCGGAGCGACGAGCGCCTCACCTACAGCCAGTGTGAGAACCGCCTCGACGACCCCGAGGCGCCGCTACACGAGGAGAACGCCCTCGCGTTCGAACTCGCCGACCGGATGCACGAACAGCGCAAGGAAGACGGGTCGCTCGTCCTCAACCCGCGACGGGATCGCGCCCACACCATCATCGAGGAGTGTATGCTGAAAGCGAACAAGGCCGTCACGCACGAACTGATGTGGAACCGGGGCGTCGAGGCGATGTATCGCGTCCACCCCCAGCCCACCCCGGATCAGTGGAACGACGCGCTGCGGGAGATTCAGGAACTCGACGGCGTCTCCATCCCCTCCGACAAGTGGGACGACCCCCGGAAGGCCGTCAACGGCGCCCTCGAAACGGCGCCCGACCGGATGCTGTCGAAGATCCAGCGAGCGGTGTTGAAGGTGATGCCTCGCGCGAAGTATATGAACGATCCCTTCGGCGGCCACCACGCGCTCAACTTCGACATCTACGGCCACTTCACCTCGCCCATCCGCCGGCTCTCCGACCTCATCAACCACTGGATCGTCCACGAGAACGACGTGCCCGAGGATCTGATCGAACTCTGTGACCGCGCGTCGGATCGGCAGAAGGACGGCGAGACGGTCGAACGCCTCTACAAGGGATTCATGGAGGAAATCGGCCTCGATCCCTACGCGGTGAACAACCGCGGCGTCGTCACCGTCGACGAGGACGGCGCCGTCCTGAACGACGAGGGACTGCCGCCCGAAGACGACTGAGCCGACGGCGCCATCGGTCGCAGTTTCCGACTCTGAGAATTGGGGCGATAGCTTTGTATATCATTCGGACGCGCCTCCAATCGGTCTCGCTCCGACGAGGCCGCCGTCGAGGCGGGTCGACCACGCGTCGACTCCCGCCTCGACAGTGCCTTTCGTACCATGGGCGAGGCGGCTTCGCCCGTCTCGTCACCTCGACCGGCGACCACCACGAGCGCCGGCCGACCGCGACGGATCGTCCCCGCCGTCCACGGGTACCAGGGAACAACAGTCATTACCCACCCTCGACAAGCAAGGATAATGGCGGACGAAGCTCGGCTGACGATCGAGTATGCCGATCACGCGCCGGTCACGGAGCTGATCGATATCATCACCTACTGCGTCGAGGGTGTCAGTCTCGAGTTCGACCGGTGGGACGACCCGTACGTGCAAGGCCCCGGCCTGTATTTCGTCATCGTCGCAGGCACGTCGATTGCCGGCTACGCCGATTCGATGGGGGATAACCGATGGCCGATCGACGCGTGTCGACAGGTCGACGCGGATCACGACGCCTTCTTCGAGGCCGCACAGACGGTCGCCATCGAACACGACGGCGCCGTCGTCGTCACCGTCGACGGAACCATCCACGAACAGATGGTGCGTCTCAAGGATCTGTCGCCGGAGGATCTCGCCGAACTCGACGACATCCAGTCCGTCAACTACGCCGACTGGATGGGAGCCCGCCACATGAGCGCCGTCGACACCTCGGCCCGGGACGAGGTGGTCGCAACGATCACCCTCAGCGAGGAAGACGGCCGCGTCACTGTCTTTCAGAACGGCGACTACGTGGACTACCAACACGAGAGCCTCGGTGGGGTCTGGCGCGGCGACGAGTGAGTGCAACGCGTCGAAAGCGGCGATACCGGGGAGTGCCGGCATCCCGGAGCGACCGTGCTCCGGAGGACTGATCCGGCGGTCGAAACTGGTGGAAGGGGTTCCGCAGGGGACGATGGTACAGGGAGTTCGGAACCCGTCCGAACGACGGGTCGCCAGTGTTGAATAGCTCGTGGTCGGTCACAATATTTTCGAGATCGGCAACGGCGAGGCGCTACAGCCGACCGCAACCCGCTCGAATCCCGTCGCTCCCACCGAATCCACCGACCGAATTAACAC
>JBDGTP010000011.1:0-77171 GCA_042216725.1 Haloplanus sp. | reverse complement strand
AACATGGCTCCTCGCCCAATCATTCTGCCAAAATCAGCTTATCTGAACAATGCCGGCGCCATGCTCTTCGTCATCAGCGACGAAATCGTCCCGGAGACACACATGCGGGGGCACGAGCGGATCGCGACCCTCGGGACGCTCTTCGGCGTGATCGTGATGCTGTATCTCGACATCTCGCTCGGCTGATGGGCCGGTTTTCGGTGGGGGTCGGCCGTCGACGTGGAGATTCCCACCCGGCTGGAACGATGGGGGCGCATATATCAGCGGCCGTTCTATTCCGCGTTCATGAGCGGGGGATCGGATCTCACGTTCCGTTGCCCGGACTGCGGAGAGTCCATGGCCGTGAACGCCTCGATGCGGGAGGCACTCCTCGATCACGGCTGTGTCGTCTGTGGCACCGCCGTGCCACCGAGTGCCTTCTCCCGCAGTTCGGACGACGGCGACGCCCCCGACTGATCGCGGTTCTGCGGCCGACACCGGCCGACGGCCGGGTTTCGCGGGCCGGTACTCCCCCGCTCCCGAATGCGTCGATAGACTAACACGTTCGGGCGATGTTATAAACCACCCACGATATCGTGGGTGTGGACTGGTTGCAGTTGGGGGTGTTGTACTACGTGATCGACGATGGCTATTGCCACTTCCCCCCTGAGTGAGGATGCGTCCGGAGAAACGACCGTCGCTGATGGCGACGAGTTGCAGGCGATCCTCGACGCGTTACACGACCCAGACTGCCGTGCCGTTCTCGATGCCACGAGCGACGAATCCCTCTCAGCGAGCGAACTCTCGGAGGCCTGTGACCTGCCGCTCTCGACGACGTACCGCAAACTCGACACCCTCACCGAGGTCGGTCTGCTCGCCGAACGAACCCGGCTCTGCCCCGACGGGAAACACGCCAGCGAGTACGTCCGTATCGTCGACAACGTGTCGCTCTCGGCCAGCACCGGCGACGGCTTCGAACTCACCGTCTCACGGCGGTCGATCCCCGAGCGCACGGTCGCCATCGGGGCAGTCGACGGCCGCTGAACGCACCGCGCGATCTCACCACGGCGTCACGTCCCCGTTCTTGCCGTCGTCGTTCCACCCCGAGCGACGTACACAGTTATATGTGATCGTTCGAACACCTATTGGTATGGTACCAGAGCACACGCTCCGGGAGATGTACGCCGACATGGTGACGGCGCGTTACTACGAGGAACGGTTACAGGAGGAGTATCTGGAGGGCAAACAGCCGGCCTTCGACATCTCGGCCGGGCCGATTCCCGGCGAACTCCACCTGGCCGCCGGGCAGGAGGCGGCCGCGGCGGGGGTCTGTCAGCACCTGCGCGACGACGACACGGTCACTGCACCCCATCGCCCGCACCACGTCGCCATCGCGAAAGGAGTCGACCTCGAACGCATGACGGCGGAGATTTTCGGTCGGGAGGCGGGTCTCGGCGAGGGGAAGGGCGGTCACATGCACCTGTTCGATCCCGACGTGAACTTCGCGTGTAGCGGGATCATCGCCGAGGGGTGTCCGCCGGCTGTCGGCGCCGGCCTCGCAGCCAAAAAGCGGAACACGGACAGCGTCGCCGTCGCGTATCTCGGCGAGGGGGCCATCGACCAGGGTGGCTTCCTGGAGTCGTTGAACCTCGCCGCGGTGCACGACCTGCCCGTGGTGTTCGTCGTCGAGGACAACGACTGGGCGATCAGCATGCCGAAAGAGCGGGTCACGGACGTGGAGCGTGCCTCCCAGCGAGCCGACGGGTTCGACATACGGGGCGTCAGCGTCGACCACGACGACGCCGTCGCCGTCTACGAGGCGGCCGGCGAGGCGGTCGGACGCGCCCGCGATCAGAACGGGCCGACCGTACTCGCCATCCAGGTACACCGCCGCATGGGACACTTCATGGGCGACCCGCAGAGCTATCGCTCCGAGGAAGACCAGGCGGCCGCGACCGAGCGCGACTCCATCGAACGGCTGGCGGCCGACCTGCGCGCCGCTGGCGTCGACGACAGCGATCTGACAGCGATCCGGGAGACGGCTCACGAACGCGTCGACGACGCCATCGAGTGGGCGAAAGAGCAACCGAAGCCCGATCCGGACGCCGCCTACGAGGACGCCTTCACCAACCCGCCGTCGGGTGTGACCGACACCGAACCCGAGTTCGACCTCGCGGGGGGTGAGGGACAATGAGCGGGTCTATCGACCGCGAACTGACGATGAGTCGCGCCATCGTCGAGGCCATCGGTGACGAGATGCGCGAGAACGACGAAGTGTTCTACATGGGCGAGGACGTGGCCGACTACGGCGGCATCTTCGACAGCACGCAGGGTCTCCTCGACGAGTTCGGCTACGACCGGATCATGGACGTCCCGATCAGCGAGACGGCGTATCTGGGAGCGGCGGTCGGTGCCGCCCAGGAGGGGATGCGTCCCATCGCGGAACTGATGTTCGTCGACTTCTTCGGCGTCGCGATGGATCAGATCTACAACCAAATGGCGAAAAACACCTACATGAGCGGCGGGAGCGTGAGCGTCCCGATGGTGCTCACGACGGCCGTCGGCGGCACCTACAACGACGCCGCCCAGCACTCCCAGACCCTCTATGGCACCTTCGCTCACCTGCCGGGGATGAAAGTGGTCGTTCCCTCGACTGCCTACGACGCCAAAGGGTTGATGCACAACGCCATCCGCGACGACGACCCCGTCGTCTACATGTTCCACAAGCGCCTGATGGGGCTGGGCTGGCTCCCGGCACCCGACGGCCCGAAGACGCCCGTCCCCGAGACGGACTACACCATCCCGTTCGGGCGGGCCGACGTGAAACGCGAGGGGGCGGATGCCACGGTTGTCACCCTCGGCCTGCACGTCCACCGGGCGCTCGACGCGGCGGCATCGCTCGCCGCCGACGGCATCGATGTCGAGGTGATCGACCTGCGGACGCTCGTCCCCCTCGACCGGGAGACGGTCGTCGACTCCGTCCGCAAGACGGGACGACTGGTCGTCGTCGACGAGGATTACCGCTCGTTCGGCGTCACGGGTGAAGTGGTTTCGACCGTCGCCGACGAGTCGCTCGACGCCCTGGAGGCCGTCGAGCGGGTGGCGCTTCCCGACGTGCCGATTCCGTACGCCCGGCCGCTGGAAACCGAAGTCGTGCCCGGCGCGACCGACATCGAGGCGGCGGTTCGGCGCACCCAATGAGCGACGCCGACCGTGTCCCCGTCGTCGCCGACGGCGAGTGGACGAGCGACGTGGACGCCGAACAGGGGGTCGTCGTCAACTGGTTCGCGAACGAAGGCCGGCACGTCGAAGCGGGGGAGAGCCTCTGTGAGATTCAGGTCGAGAAAGTGAGCATCGATGTCCCCGCACCGGCCGCGGGCGAACTACTCGACATCGTCTGTGCGGAAGACGAGGAGTTCGGCATCGGCGACACGCTCGCGTGGCTTCGACCCGACTGACGGCCGGCGACCCGCCATCGACGAACGTTTTGTGCGGGGCCGAGTAGCGCCGCCCGAATGACCGTCGCGCTCGGACTCTGGTACGCCGGCGTCGCCGTGGTGGCGACGGCCGTCATCTGGACGGGGAGCGGATTTCTCGAACGGGCGAGCGAGCGACTGGCCAAACACTACGGGATGCCGCCGATCATCCGCGGCGCGGTCATCGCCGCCGTCGGGTCGAGCGTCCCCGAACTGTCGAGTACCGTCATCGCGACGCTCCTCCACGGGCAGTTCGATCTCGGCGTGGGCGCTATCGTGGGGTCGGCCGTTTTCAACATCCTCGTCATCCCCGCGGTCAGCACCCTCTCCCGCCGGCGCGAACTCTCCGCGAGTCGTGAACTCGTCTACAAGGAGGCGCAGTTCTACATGCTCGCGGTGTCGGTGCTCCTGTTGACGTTCGCCTTCGCCGTCATCTATCAGCCCGCGGGCGGCCAGCGACTCGTGGGGACGATGACCCGCCCGCTCGCCCTCGTCCCCGTCGGTCTCTACGGTCTTTACGTCTTCATCCAGTATCAGGATCTCTCCGACCACGCCGGGACGGCCCTCGAATCGGTCGCCGTCGGGCGGCGGTGGCTGGAACTGCTCGGCGGCCTCGCCCTGATCGTCGTCGCCGTCGAGGGTCTCGTCCAAGCCGCCATCGGGTTCGGCGACCTCTTCCGGACACCGAGTTTCGTCTGGGGCCTCGTCATCATCGCCGCGGGGACGAGTCTGCCCGACCTGTTCGTGAGCCTCCGGGCCGCGAACGAGGACGGCGAGGACGGCGGCGTGACGAGCATCGCCAACGTCCTCGGGAGCAACACGTTCGACCTGCTGGTCGCGGTGCCGGCCGGCGTGCTGATCGCGGGGACGACCACTGTCGACTTCGCTGCCGCGGTGCCGATGATGGCCTGTCTCACCGTCGCGACGCTCGTGCTCTTTACCCTCCTCCGGACGGATCTGACGCTCACGGATCACGAAGCCCACACTCTCCTGGTCGCCTACGGCGCCTTCGTCGGCTGGGTCGTCCTCGAAACTGCTGGCTTCGTCGGCCTGTTGCCGGTCGGGTGAGGCGTCACCGCCGTAACCGGCGTACCGCCCACAATACGAGGAGGATACCTTCGATGCGGGCGGCGGTGTAGACCCACGACCGGATGGTCACGTCACCCTCGGCCGCCAGATCCATCCAGAAGTCGACGACACGACGGGGTCGAAGCAACTCGGCGACGCCGAGTACCAGTGCTGCGAGACGGACGAGCATACCCGAACTGACGACGCCGACGACTATAACTGTTGTCGGTGGTTCTACAGGATTGGGAGTCCGGTCGCCGCGGTGGGTTCCCGGATTCTGGGAATCGGGCGTGTACTAAACCGCCGCCCCGGCCGAGCGACGGGATACCCACCGACCGAACCACAACATCTACGCGCCCGGCGGTCAAACATCGGGATCACGTTGGTCGCGATACAACCGGAATTCTCCAAACCATGGTCGATCCAGTCATCGCAAGCCGGCTTCAGTTCGCTCTTACGACCATCGTTCACATCATCTTCCCCGTAGTGAGCATGGGACTCGCGCCGTTTCTCGTCTACTTCACGTGGAGGGACATCCGCACGGAGGAACCGATCTACGAGCAGCTGCGGCGGTTCTGGACGAGACTCTTCGCCGTCAGTTTCGTCGTCGGCACGGTGACGGGCATCGTCCTCGAATTCGAGTTCGGCACCAACTTCGCCGCCTTCGCGACGATGGCCGGCCCGCTGTTCGGCGGTCCACTCGCCGTCGAGGGGATGATGGCGTTCATGCTGGAGGCGACCTTTCTCGGCATCTTCGTCTTCGGCCGCGAACGCGTCGGCGATGCGCTCTACATGGTCTCGGCGGTGGCCGTCGGCCTCGGTACCTGGCTGTCGGCGGTCTGGATTCTCATTGCCAACTCCTGGATGCAGACGCCCCGCGGATTCGAACTGGTCACCGAGAACGGCCAGCAGGTCGTCCACCTGGTCGATCCCGTCGCGGCCTACCTCAACCCCCGCTTTTTCTGGATGTTCGTCCACATGCAGAACGCTTCCGTGGAGGCGGTGGCGCTGGCGATGGCGGGTCTCAGCGCCTACTTCGTCTTCCGGCACTACGTCTGGGATCGGCCGACCCGACACGTCGACTTCTGGGAGACGACGCTCAAAATCGCTATCGTCGCCCTGCTGATCACGGCTCCGCTCCAGGTGATTCACGGTGATATGTACGCCCGGCACGTCTACGAGACCCAGCCCCAGAAGTTCGCCGCGATGGAAGCCGTCTGGGAGACGGACAGCTACGTCCCCGAGTATCTGATCGCCTTCCCGACGGACATGCAGGATCTGCTCAACCCGCGGGCGAAGGACATCTTCGGCATCGGCATCCCGGGCGGTGCGTCGTGGCTCGCCAGCGGCGGCAATCCCGAGGCGACGATACGCGGCCTCGAAGAGTTCGAGGGGCCACAACCCCCCGTCGCCATCGTCTTCTGGTCGTTCCGCATCATGGTTGCGCTCGGCTTCTGGTTCGTCCTCCTGGCGTTCTGGAGCGCCTACCGCTGGTTCCGGGGCGAACTCCGCGAGGACGACCTGTTACACAAGGCGCTGATGGGGTCGGCGCCGCTCGGCGTCCTCGCCATCGAACTCGGCTGGGTGGTCACCGAAGTGGGCCGCCAGCCGTGGGTCATTCAGGGCGTGCTGAAGACCTCACAGGGCGTCTCGCCGAATCTCTCCGGGGCGGAAGCCACGGCGACGCTCGTCGGCTTCGCCGTCCTCTATCTCGGCTTGCTCACCCTCTATGGCTACGTTATCGCTCGTCTCATCCGCGCCGGCCCACCGGATCGGGACGATCTCGTGACGGTGACGGAGAGCGACGAGGCGGAGTCGCGTGCGACGGGGGTCGGCGCCGATGACTAGCGTGGCGTCGCTGGCGAGCCAGCCGCTGTTCGGCCTGCCGCTTCCCGACCTCTGGTTCGCGCTCCTGTTTTTCATCTTCGGCACCTTCCTCTTTCTCGACGGGTTCGACTTCGGCGTCGGCGCGCTGTTCGCGACCCGCTCGGACGAGGGCGAACGCGAGCAGTGTCTCGCCGCCATCGGCCCGTTCTGGGACGGCAACGAGGTGTGGCTGGTCGTCTTCGGCGGCGCCCTCTTTGCCGCCTTCCCGCCCGTCTATGCCAACCTCTTTAGCCGCCACTACCTGCTGATGTTCGCCATCCTGGGGGCACTCATCCTCCGCGGCCTCGCCCCCGAGATGTACGAACAACGCCACGACGAGCGGTGGCAACGCTGGTGGGGTCGCTCCTTCGTCGTCGGGAGCGTCGCCACCCCCTTCCTGTTGGGGCTGTTCACTGCCAACTGGGTGCTCGGATCGACGGCGCTCGTGACGCTCCCGGGCGTCGTCGTCGGCCTGGCGGTCGTCGCGCTGACCGTCGTCGACGGCGTCGCCTTCCTCCGGTTGAAGGTTCGAGGCGACATGCGGGTCGACCTCCGAACCCAAGGCTACCGCGCGCTCGGGGCGTATCTCGTCCTCGTCGTCCTCTCGCTCGCGGCCATCTACCTCGCCGCGCCCGACCTCCGGGCGACGATGCGCTCGCCGTTCGTCCTCGGTCTCGTCGCCCTGACGCTCGCCGTCGCCGCGGGCTACGCGGTTGCGACGCGGCGCGACCGGTACTACGCGGCGTTCGTCGCGGCCGCCGGCCTCGTGTTCACTCTCGTGGCCGTCGTCGCTCGCCTGCTCTACCCGGCTATCGACCCCGCTGCCGGGTTGACCGTCGAGGCGGCCACCGTGCCGACGCTCTCGCTCAACCTCATGTCCATCGGGGCGGCGCTTCTCCTCCCGCTGATCTTCCTCTATTTCGGTGTGCTCTACTCGGCGTTCAGCGGCCCCATCGAGGCGGGAGAGTCGTACTGATGGCCGAGAACAGCGGCGACGCCGACACCGCCACGCCGCCCCGCCTCGTCTCCCGCGTGCTGGTGACGTGGATCGAACTCACCGTCGTCGGGATCAGCGGCGGGATGCTCGGTGGCACCCTCGGCGGCCCGCCGGGATTCGTCGTCTACCTCCTCACGACGCTGCTTACCGTCGGGATTCTCCTGTACAACGTGAACGAACTCGTCGCGGCCTGGGTGCGGGCCGACGAGCCGTGAGCGACGGAGGGTGCCTCTTCCCGCCCGGCGGGAACCACGTCGGAGTATTTCCGTCTGGTTGACGTATAGCCGCGTATGGCTTCCGACGAAAACGGGCGATTCACGGATCGAACCGACGCCGGGCGTCAGTTAGGGGCGGCGCTCGCCGACCGAGACATCGACGCCGACGTGGTACTGGCCATTCCGCGTGGCGGGCTTCCGCTCGGCCGGGCGGTGGCAGACGCCCTCGACGCACCGCTCGACATCGTGGTCGCGTCGAAGATCGGCGCCCCCGGCAACCCCGAGTTCGCCATCGGCGCCGTCGCGAGCGACGGGAGCGTGTGGCTGGACGAGGAGACGATCCAGCAGTTAGGGGTCGGGGACGAGTATATCGATCGCGAGCGGGAACGCGAGGCCGAGGCCGCCCGGAAGAAGGCCGACCGGTATCGTGGCGACCGAACGCCGCCGGATCTGACGGGGAAGACGGTCGTCGTCGTCGACGACGGCGCCGCCACGGGATCGACCGCCGTCGCCGCTCTCCGTCTCGTCCGGGAGCAGGGAGCCGGCCGGGTCGTCCTCGGGCTGCCGGTCGCTCCGCCCGACACGGTGGCCGACCTCGAAGAGGCAGCCGACGAGGTGGTGTGTCTCCGCACACCGGCCAACTTCCACGCCGTCGGCGCCTTCTACGACCGGTTCGATCAGGTGACCGACGAGGAAGCGATGGCGTACCTCGACGAGGGCTCGTGACGACGGAGCGGGCACCCGACCGCGCGGAGCGACCGTTCACGCCGGAGCTACCGCCGGGGTACGCCATCCGACGGGCCGACCCCGCCGACGCGCCGGGCATCGCGGCGGTGTACGCGTCTGCGTACCCGCCGGACACCGACTATCCGCTCGTCGCGGAGGCGGCCGTCCGTGAGGACTTGCTCGGCGACGCCGACGTGGCGGCGTTCGTCGCGGAGACGGACGGGCAGATCGTCGGCATCGCCGCCGTCGAGTACGACTCCTTGGACGAGGGTAACGCGCAGATCTGCAAACTGGCCGTCCATCCCGACCATCAGGGACAGGGGCTTGGCCGCGAACTCCTGAAACACCGGCTGAACGTCCTCGAAACCGATCCCGCGTTCTCGGGACTGATCTACTCGGGGGCCGTCACGTCCCACCCGGCCTCTCATACGGTTTATCGTAAGTCATTACCGGTGGTTCGCCGAGACAGTCCGGCGAACCACCGGTAAACAGTTACAATAATCCGTATCAAGCCAACCTGCTCGCCCGAGGGTTCGAACCGTTCTCCGTGCACAAACACTTCCAGGGGAGCTACTTCGGCCCCGAGGGGGAGAGCGAGACGATCATGCTCTACACGCCGAGTATCGACTACGCCGACCGCGACGTGTACGTGCCGGAGCGCTATCGGCCCATCGTCGAGCGAACGCTGGCACAGGCGTCGCTCGACCTCCTCGGTCGCCGGATCCGCACGGTCAACACCGTGACCTACCCCACGGCCGACCAGCTAGAGATGGCGCTCTCCCGCGAACGGGGCTTCCTCTGGGAGGTGACGCCGGAGGGGAGCGAGTCGTGGGCCGAGACGAAAGCGGAGATTCTCTCCGCGATCCGTGACGACGAGGTACATCTGATGGTGCCCATCGACGCCAACGCTCGTCGCCTCCTCTCGCTGTACGAACCGCTCGAAGAGGTGGGATTCTTCCCCGCGGGGTTCATCCCGGACTGGCTGACCCGCGACGGCGAGACACGCGACGCGTTCGTCCTCCAGCACCCGCCCGTCGACGCGACGACGCGGATGACCGTCGTCGACGACGTGAAGGCGTTGCTGGACGTTCTCGGCCTGCGCTATCGGGTCGTGGCGGACCACGACCGTTACTGGGAACTCGAACTGTAGGGGGCCCCGCGGGCGAACGCGGCGAGCGACCGGCAGTAGTCGGGGAGGCTGTCCACGACGAGATACTCGTAGCCCTCATGAGAGCCGTAGGCCTCGGGGCCGAAGGCCACGCCCGGCACACCGTGAGTGGCGAAGTGCCGGAGGTCGCTCGTGTGGGGTTTGCGAACCAGGTTCACGGGGTGATCCAGTACCCGTTCGGCGTGGCGTTGCAGTCCCCGGACGTGGGGGTCGTCGGGGTCGGTGTCGACCGGTGCGCCGTGGCCGACGCTCTCGACGGCGAGGTGGGGGATGGCCCGGAGCGCCGTCAACACTCGGTCGCGGGCGTCGGTGTCGGGATACCGCACGTCGAGGCGGAGGCGGGCGCTCTCGGGCACCTGATTGACGGCGGTGCCGCCCTCGACGTGGCCGTAGTTGACGGTCACCGGCCAGTCGCTACCCGCCGCTTCGGCCGCGAAGACGTCCTGGACGGCGGGGTAGGCCGCCATGAGTTTCGCGATGGCGTTGTCGCCTTTCTCCGGTGTCGCGGCGTGGGCCGTAGCGCCCGTCGTGGTCAGATCGATCCGGATCACCCCCTTCTGCCGGTGGACGATGTCCATGTAGCCGTCGAGGTTGTTGGGTTCGCCCGTGATGCAGAAGGCGGGGTCGTAGCCCACCTCTTCGAGGAGGTACCGCGCGCCGTCGTAGCCGCCGCGTTCCTCGTCGGTGACGACCATCAGGGCGAGGGAGGGCGGGTCGTCGATCTGCGAGAGGTCGCGCACGACGTGCATCATCGCCGCGAGGCCGCCTTTCATGTCCGCCGTTCCGCGTCCCGAGAGTTCGCCCTCGGCGATATCCCGCGGGGTGAACATGGAGTCGGCAGCCGGCACCACATCGAGATGCCCGTGGAACAGGATCTCCGGCGTCATCGACCCGTCCAGCGACGCCACGAGCGAAGGTACGCCGTCGTGGCGGTACCGGTCGACGGACACCGGTGTGTCGGCGAAGAAGTTGGCGACGTGCGACAGACAGGCCTCGATCTGCTCGGGTCGATCCTCGGTGGTTCGGTACGCGACGAGGTCGGCGGTGAGCGATGTCACCCGGTCGCGAAGGGCGGTTCGTGATCGTGAGTCCTCGGCGTCCGCCATTCGTTCGGCGCTTCGGCGCTGGCGTATTTGTATCTGTTCCAGCGGTCGGCCTACGCGTCGTCGTCGTCCCCGAACGCACACACGGCGTCGAGGGTCGGAATCCCGTTGCGGGCACCCGCCTCCCGTGTGGCCATCGACCCCGCGACGGTAGCGTCGGTGACGGCCTCACGGAGCGACGCGCCGTCCGCGAGACGGGCCGCCAGAAACCCGTTCAACACGTCACCGGCGCCCGTCGTGTCGACCGGGTCGACTGGCGGCGGATCGACCGTGAACCGCTCGCCGTTCTCGACGATCACGGGGTCGCCCCCGCGCTTCCGGACGAGGACGCCCTCGTAGGCGTCGAGCGACGGCTTGATCGCCGCGTACTCGCCCTCGTTCGGCGTCAGGTAGTCGACGGCGGCGTGGCCGAGGAGCGGTTCCACTCCGTCGGCCGGGGCGGGGTCGAGAATCACTGCCGGGCGGTTGGGGTCGGTCGCCAGGTCGTCCAGCAGCGTCGCGACCGGTTCGACCGGAATCTCGTTTTGCAGGAGGAGACAGTCGGCCGCGAGGATGGTGTCGTACTGCGCCTGCACGTACGCGTCGTCGATGTCGTCGTTCGCGCCCGGATCGACGACGATCCGGTTGTCGCCCAACTCGTCGACGAACACGTGGGCGGTTCCGGTGGGATCGGCCGCCGTCCCGACCCGGTCGACCCCGACACCCGTGTCGGCGAGAGCGTCGCAGACGCCGAACTGATCGTGATCCGGGCCGACCTTGCCGAGCATCGTCGTCTCGGCGCCGGCGCGTACCGCCGCCACGGCCTGGTTCGCGCCCTTGCCGCCGTGGCGAATCTCGTCGGGGTCGCCCGCGAAGTCGTCGGGGAGCGCCTCGACCCGGACGGTGTGTCCCCGATCCGGAAACCAGTCGTAGCGCGCCGCGAGCGCCTCGATCTCGTCGTCTGACACTCGCCGGACGCGGTCGATGTTGATGCTCCCGAGGCTAATCACTCGTCCCATGGTACACGGTGTCGTAACGCGGGGGCATCTATACGTTCCGACTCACCGGACGACCGTCACCGGGGCGGCCGCGCGGCGGACGACGACGCTGGCGACGTGGCCGAGTGCCGCGTTCCGTTCGGCCGGGCGTCCGTGCGCCCCCAGGACGACGTGATCGACCGGTTCCGCCTCGGTGTAGTCGACGATAATGCGCGCCGGATCACCGATTTCCGACTCGGTGACGACGCTGCGGTCGTGGGCCGCCGCGCGCTCTCGAACCCGGTCGAACAGCCGTTCGGTGGCCGTCTCGATGCGGTCGTACCACGCTTCCGATCCGATGATGGGTTCGTACGTGGTGTCACCCGGGCCGCTTTCCGGATCGAAGAGGTCGACGACGTGCAGAACGCGGATCGTCGCGTCCGGAAATTCGGTCAGTGCGTGCCGGAGCGCCCGAAACGAGAGCGGCGACCCGTCCACCGGAACGAGGACGGTTCGCGTCATCGGTTCCCCCCCGAGCGTCCGCAGCCCCTCCAGTGTCTCGCCAGTCGCCGGAACGGCCCCTGGCGTCTCGCTCCCGAGGTGGCCGGCATCCGGCACCCGGTCGGGTCGAGCATACGCGCCCATTTGACCCGACGGAAAGAGACCCCTCCGGCCGTTCCTATCGGCTGGGAACGGGCAGTGACAGTTCAGCCCAATTGACACGTCGTCGTCGGGCGACGAATCGAGCGGTACTGGCGCGTTCCCGGGCCATTCTGCGGTCGCGGTTTTCCTGGGGTAGCAATCAGCACCAACATTTATTTGAATCCCGATAGGACAATGTGGTGCTATGTCAATCCTGGCTGCGGTCGACGACGCGGAAAGTGCCGATGTGGTTCAGCGCGGCTACGAACTTGCACAGGCGCTCGACGAGGAACTGATCGTACTCAACGTCCAGCCGGAGACAGAAGACCTGTCGACGGCCGAAGACGTGGCCGAAAACGCGATTCGGCACGCGCTCGACGAACCCGACAACGTCACGGCCGCCGGTCGGCTCGGCGACCCGGCACCGCGCATCCTCGACGAGGCGGAGGAAAGCGACGCCCGGTATATCGTTCTCGGCCCGCGGAAGCAGACGCCGATCGGGAAGGCGCTGATGGGGAGCGTCTCCCAGCTCGTCTTGCTGAACGCCGAGTGTACCGTCGCGTTCGTCTCGGAATCGTCGTAATCGACAGATTCCCCGAATTCGACTCTTTTGTGGCGCGTCCCGCGGAGGAGACGAGTCGCGGCCGTCCACAATTTATTGGACAGTCGAGTGTGAACACCCGGAGCGAGATGGTCGTTCCGACGGGTGACTGGCTGGGGACGTGGGAAGCGGTCGTGTTGCTCGCCGTTCTCGGGCTCACGACGGCGGGCACGCTCGTGCTGTTCGGCGTCGCGCTCGTGGCGGCTCGGCGGCGGCGGTCGCGCCCGTACACGCTGTTGACGGTCGCTATCGGCCTCCTGGTCGTCCGGTCGCTCGTTGGCATCGGTACCGTCCTGGGACGGGTGCCGATGGTCGTCCACCATCTGGTCGAGCACACGACGGACTTCGCCATCGCCGTCCTCATCCTGTCGGCCGCGTATCTGGTCACGGGCGTGGGCTCGCCGTCCGGGTGAGCGTTTCGACGGCCGCACCACGACACCTTTCGCGGGGGAGGCCCTACCTCCCCGCATGAGGCGACGTACGACCGTCGACACGACCCGTCGACGGCTGTTGCTGGGGGCGGTGACGGCGGCTTCGCTCCCGCTCGCGGGCTGTAGCGGGTCGACGGAGCGACCCTCGCCCATCTCGCTGGCCGGTGAGTATAGCTGTGACCAGTGCGGGATGGTCATCGACCAACAGCCGGGACCGTCCGGCCAGACCTACTACCGGGAACACAGCGTCGAGGGTCACGACCCGCCCGCCCGCTTCTGTAGCACGATCTGTGTGTATCGCCACCGGTTCGCCATGAGCAAACAGGGTTGGAAACCCCAGGTCACGTATCTGACCGACTACGCCACCGTCGAGTACACCATCAGCGAGGCGGGTGACGCACGTGTCATCTCGGCGCACCTGGACGCCGGGGCGTTCGCCCCGACCGAGACGCTCGATGTCGTCGCCGGCACGGAGATCGAAGGCGCGATGGGGCCGGCGCTCATTCCCTTCAGCGACGCCGACAAGGCCGAGTCGTTCGCGTCGACACACGGCGGTGAGGTGCTCGCCGCCGAAAACATCAGCCAGGAACTCGTCGCGCGCCGCTGATCGCATTCCCGGCCGGTGGGATCGATGAACAGGGACTTGTTTTTCGGGCACAATACTCCCGGACATGACCGACGTTCGTCGCCAGGTTCGGGAGTACGTCCACACGAATCCGGGCGTCCATTTCAACGAACTCGTCCGGAATCTGGACATCGCAACCGGGCAGGCCCAGTATCACCTCCGGCGGCTCAGCCGGCACGACGAAGTCGTCGCCGAGCGGATTCAGGGTCGAACCCACTACTTCGACACCGCGTATGACGCCTGGCAGCGGCGGGTGCTCTCGCTCTACCGCCGCGAAACGGCCCGCGAACTCATCACGCACCTGCTCGACGAGGGAGAGCTCTCGGCGGCGACGCTCGCCGACCGACTCGACCTCGCCCGGAGCACCGTCTCCTGGCACATCGACTACCTGGAAGATGCCGGTATCGTCGATACGTCCTACGGCGAGCGCGGCCGCGTCGAGGTGACGCTTACGCGCCCGTCGGAGACCGCCCGGTTTCTCCGGGAAGTCACGCCGTCGCTCTCCGACAAACTCGTCGACCGGTTCATGCGATTCGTCGACACCGGCCTCCACGGGAGCGCCGACGGCAACGAGGCGGACGCGAATGCCGACCCCGCCACGAACGACTGATCTTCAGGCACGCCGCGCTCGCACGGCGAGCGTCGCGGCTAGCAACGAGGTGGCGGTCCAGACGACCAGGCTGGCGACTGCGGCCGGTATCGTGACGAAGCCCGACCGCCCCGCGAACGCGACGTACAGCACCGTCTCGAACACCAGTCCGCGGTAGGCGCTCGCGGGCGAGAGCGCGAGGAGCGTGTCGAGGTTCCAGTCGACGATGCCGCCGGCCATCGCCTGGAACACCGTGACATCGGCGCCCACAACCACGACCAGCAGACCGACGAGGGCGAGGAGGATCGCCCGCCGCCGAGAGCCCGCGACCGCCGACAGGGCGATAGCGACCGCCAGTGCCGTGAGCGCGAACGCGGCCGTGAGCGCCAGGAAGCGAACGAACAGGAACGGCGAGTCCACGCCCCGGTGGGTGGCGAACACCGTCGTCGCGGGGGCGGCCATCGTCGCGACGGCGCCACCCAGCACCGCCAGGGGGAGGAGAACGACCGCCAGGAGTGCGACCGCACGCCCCGCGTAGACGCCGCCGACGTACGCCCACGCGGGAAGCGGGTAGGTGGCGAGTACGTCGAGCGTGCCCCGAATCACGTCGTCGGCGATAGCGCGGTAACCGACGGCGAACGCCACCGCTGGCACGAGCACCTCCACCACGAGCAACACGTCTACCACCGTCGGCACGTAGCCGGCGGACGGCCCGCTCCCCGCGCGGGCGACACCGAAGACGACGAGCGTCACCGCGAGCCCCAGGATGAGATACGTCCGACTGCGGGCAGCCCCGCGCACCTCCCGGGCGAACACCGCCCAGAACGCGCCGAACCGTCCCGTCATTCCGTCACCTCCCGTACCGCAACGACGGCGTCCTCTCCCTCCACGAGCGTCCCGAACGTCTCGTGGAGCGGCCCACCGGTTCGCTCGCGGAGTTCGGCCGGGGTTCCCGACGCGACGACTGCCCCACGGTCGAGAACGACCACCTGATCCGCCGCCCGTTCGACGAGCGGGAGGTCGTGGGACGTGACGACGACGGCGTGGCCGTCGGCGGCCAGTCCCTCGATGAGGTCGAACACGTGGCGACTCATTCCCGGATCGAGGCCGCTCGCCGGTTCGTCGAGGGCGAGTACGGGCGGGTCACCAGCGAGTGACTGCGCGATGCCGAGCAGTCGCGTCATTCCCCCGGAGAGGGCCTCGACTCGGCGGTCGGGCACGTCGCCCAGGCCGACGCGTTCGAGCAGTTCCGCCGGGTCGTCGCCGACCAGTCGGGCGTAGAACGCCATCGTCTCCAGGGCGGTGAACCCGGGCCGAAACGTCGGCTCCTGTGGCAGGTAACCGAGTGGGCGGGTCGCCGACGCGCCCTCCCCCTCGTAATGCACCTCGCCGTCCGTCGGGTCGAGAAGTCCCGCCAGTATCCGCAGGAGCGTCGTCTTCCCCGATCCGTTCGGCCCGACGAGGGCGACGATGCTGCCCGGCGGCACGTCGAGCGAGACGCCCGCGAGCGCGGTCACGTCGCCGAACCGCTGGTGGATGTCCGTCGCCCGCAGCGACGATTCCGCCGTCACGCTGCTCCCTCCACGTCGGTTTCGTTGCGGGCGTGGGCGAGCAACGCGGGATTCGCCGGCCGCCGCAGCGGTGCTATGTCGATGATGCTCGCCTTGCGGAAGCCCGGCGTCGTGCCGCGGAACGCTCTGAGACCCCGAATGGTCGGCGCCGCGCTCAGCGTCACCGCCGCGTCGGTTCGGTGGAGCCGTCGGTCGAGCGGATCCGTCGGCGAGTACGGACGGTCGAGCGTCCGACCGTCGCCGCTGGTCATGTCGTAGGCGCCCTCCCAGTAGTTGCCGCGGCCGTCGTGCGTGTAGATCCGGAGCGGCCCCGGCCCCGCGGTGGCGTGGCGGTCGTTGGCCACGAAGTCGTTCGCGACGACCCGGTTCGACGGGATCACCGTCGAGGCGGCGAAGCCGACCCCGTTGTCGTACAGCACGTTGTGTTCGTAGGTCGACTGGACGGCGTAGCTCACGAGGCCGCGGTCGGTGTCGACCACCACGTTACGGGCGACGTAGCTGTGGGCCCCGCCGACGAAGATGCCGCCGTTGGCGTGACGCACGTCGTTGCCGACCACGACGTTGCCCGTCGGGCGTGTCATGATGACGACACCGCTCCCGACCTGCCCGCGGGCGACGTTGTCGGCGATCAGCGTGTCCGACGTGTACATGAGGTGGACACCGAACCGCTGGTTGAGGAAGGTGTTGTTTCGCACGACTGTCCCGTCGGCACGGTGGAGGTAGATGCCGTCACGGCCGCCTTCGAAACGCGACTCCTGGACGACGACGGGGTCGTACATAGCGATGACGCCCATGAAGCCGTCGAGCCACTCCTCCGAGCCGTGGACGCGGATTCCGCCGACGACCGCGCCCGGCACCCGCCGGAGCAACACGCCGTTGGCCGGCGTGTGGATCGTCACGTTGGACACGTAGAGCCCGGAGACGTTCACCGCGGCGACGCCCGCGTCACCCTGCCCGTAGCCCTGCTGAATCTGGGCATCCCAGTCCCCCTCGCCGCCGGTCGCGTTCCCGGTCGCGCGAGTCGCGTTGCCGACGCCACGGATCGTGAACCCCGTCACTGCGACGTCGTCCGCACGCACCTGGATGACCGTGCCGTTGCCGCCGCCGTCGAGCGTCGCCCCCTGCCCGCGAAGCGTGAGGGGCTTCTCGATGGTGACGCGTTCGGCGTACGTCCCCGGTGGAACGACGACCGTCGTGTTCGGCGGTGCGGCGTCCACCGCCGCCTGGATCGTCGGCGCGTCACGCCCGACCATCGTCGACGGGTCGCGGTCGAGCAGGGCTCTCGCCTCGGCCACGCGCCGGTCGGCCCGGTCGTGACGGTCGTCGACGGCCGACGCCACGCCCGTCGCGCTCGTCACCGGCGGCGGATTTCGGCGGAGTTCAGTCCAGTCGACGATCCGGCCGCCACAGTCGGCGACGAACTCCTCCGCGGCGCTCGCCGATCCGAACGGGACGACCGCCGGGTTGCCGACCACCCGCGCGTCGCTCCCGACGACGAACGACGCCTCGGTCACCGAGACCCAGTCGGGGTTGGTGACCGTGGTGAGCGTCCCGTTCTCACACGCCGGCGACCGGCCCGCGTAATCGGTCGTGTAGACGGCGAGTGGATAGCCGAACTGCTGTTCGCGGGCGGGGTCGTTCAGCGCCGCCACCGCCTGTGCGATGCCGGCGTAGCCGACGACGTAGCGGTACTGCGAGTAGAAGATTTCGATGCGGGGGATCGTAGCGCCTCGCTGTTCGGCCATCTGTTCGGTCGCCGCCGAGACACCGAGCTTCACCGTGTCGCTGAACGCCACCGGATCGGGACGAGCCGAACCGAGGTCGACCGCGAAGGCGCCGAGCGCGGTGCCGACCAGAAGCACCGAACATGTCACTGCCGCGACCTGCCACGTCCGCGTGTCCCCCGACTTCATCGTCGGATCGTAGTCGAGGGGAGCATATACGTGGTCTGGTGTGCTCGTCTAGCCACTCGGCCGTCAGCCCTGGTACTCCGCGTAGCTCACGCAGTAGCCCTGGGGGCTGATCTTGCCGGCAACGAGCGAACACGCCCCCATCCCATCACCGTTCTTGTCCTTGATGTAGAACTGGCAGTTCGAACACTGCTGGCCGTTTTTCGGTTCGGACTGGTAGCTCACCGCCTCTTTCGAGGACAGGGAGTCGGGATTCCGCTGGGTGCCACCGAGGCTGGTCGCTGTCTCGTACTCGGCGGGCACGGTGTCGCCGCCGCTCTCGGTCGGTGTGGCGGTTGCCGTCGCCGTGTCGCCGCCACCGCCCCCACCGCCACCACCGGAACAGCCGGCCAGGCCGGTAGCGAGCCCACTTCCAACCAGTGCGAGGAGCCGTCGTCGGTCAGCGTCTGTCAGTCGGTCATCCATGATCGATCCATATGGTTCAGCCTACGAATAACCACTGGTGTATCCGTCCAAATTCGCGGGTTCCCTCGGCGGCGGATACCGACTTTTTTGGTGGCCTCCGGTCTATGGTCGCTACAGGGCGTGTGGCCTAGGGGACAGGGCGAGAGGTTCCTAACCTCTCGATCGCGGGTTCGAATCCCGCCACGCCCGCTCACTCGCTTCGCTCGTTCGCGGTTGTGGCGTAGTCCCGCTCGCTCACTTCGTTCGCTCGCGGGACTCCCGCCACGCCCGTTTCGACCGAGTGTCGACCGGTCGTGCGTCCACCGCGCCGTCCGGTCGTTTCGGCCGTGGCATTCGGTACCGCGTCGTCGAGTGATCAATAGGTATTTATATCATTCCGGCAAAGCTGGCAGTGCCGATGGAGTCCCGGTAGGGTAGTGGACTATCCTCTTGGCTTCCGGAGCCAGGGACCGGCGTTCAAATCGCCGCCGGGACGCTCACTTCCGTTCGGCCCCGACGTGCCCCACGCTCGCGTGGGACGCCACCGGGACGCTTCCGCCGACACGACGACGCCGAGCGACAGCGAAACGTCCGTCTCGGCAGAACGAAACCCGGCGATTTGTGCAGACGAGTCGCAGCGGCCGAGCGAAGCGAGGCCGACCGTCTCGGCGAGTTCAAATCGCCGCCGGGACGCTCACTTCCGTTCGGCCCCGACGTGCCCCACGCTCGCGTGGGACGCCACCGGGACGCTTCCGCCGACACGACGACGCCGAGCGACAGCGAGGCGTCACCTCGGAACGACCACGTAGCATCGGGCACCGGACGGTGTCACGGCTCAAGGTATTTTTACATCGAGCCGCAAACGGTGCGTATGCGTACGCTCCGCGAGGCGAACAGGCGAATCCTCGACGCAATCGAGGAGCCACCGGACACGGGCGAGGAACGGCGTCTCGACCGACTCGCTGCGAGCGTCTGGACTCGTGATCGCGCCGCCGAGCAGCCGCTCGATCCCGGTTCCCTCTGTCGGCTCCGGCAGAAGCTGTTGGCGCTGTCGGCAGAGACCCACGAACAGCGGGCGCGACACCTCCGCCGCGCTCGCGAACTGCTCGGGGAGTACGCCGAACGGTCGTCTCGACGCGCGTAACCGTCACTCGAGGGCGTCGACTCGGTGTGCGAGACGCCCGCGTCCGACCGGGGATGTAGTGACCTTTATCCGCGAGTAAGGGTGAGGGGAGCCGAAGGATGCTCCGATCTATCAGGCGCGAACTACTCGACGGGCTCCGCGTCGCCGTCGCCGACGCGGGCTACGACCGCGAGGTCGATCCCTCGATCCTCGAACTCGAGTCGTTCGAGGACGAGGAGAAAGGAGAGTTCTCGTCTGCACTCTCGTTTGCGATTGCGGCCGACGAGGGCGTCTCCCCGATGGCCGTCGCCGAGTCGATAGCGGACGCGCACCGCTCCCACGGTCTGCCGGCGGGCGTCGAGTCGGTCACCGTCGAGAGTGGCCACATCAACTACCATCTTGACCTGGTGACGATGGCTCGCCGGACGCTGGCGACTATCGACGCCGATGGGGCGGCGTACGGGTCGCGGGAACGCTCCGACACCGACCGGATCATCGCGGATCTCTCCTCGCCGAACATCGCCAAACCGCTCCACGTGGGTCATCTCCGGAACACCATCCTTGGCGATACGCTGATGAACGTCTTGGAGGTGCGGGGGTACGATGTGACTCGCGACAACCACCTCGGTGACTGGGGAGTTCAGTTCGGCAACCTGCTCCACGAGTACGTCGAGTACGGCGACGAGGACGTGTTCGAGGCCGATCCCATCGCCCACCTGCTCGACCTCTATCAGCAGTTCGAACAGCGGGACTCGATGCTCGAAGACGTGGCGGCGTTCGGGGCGCTCACCGACGACTTCGAGGCGGCCGTCGAGGAGGAGCGCGCGTATCACACCACGGCGGGCAAGGAGTGGTTCGCACGCCTCGAACGGGACGACGAGGCGGCAATCGACCGCTGGGAACAGTTCCGTGCGGCGAGCATCGAGCGGTTCGAGTCCATCTACGCGGAACTCGGCGTGTCGTTCGACTACTGGATCGGCGAGAGTTTCTACGCCCGCGAGGGGTGGAGCGACCGGATCATCGAGGCGGCCCTCGCGAACGACGTGGCTATGCGCGGCCCGGACGAGTCGGTGTTCATTCCGATCTATCCGGACGACGACGCCGCCGGTGGCGACCCGGACGAGGCTCGCGTCGACGACTCGCTCGACCGTGCCCGCGAGATGCTCGCCGAGGCCGGGTGCATCGAGGACGCCGCGTTCGACCCCTTCTACATCGTCAAGTCGGACGGATCGACGGTCTACGGGACGCGCGACCTGGCAACCATCGAATACCGCATCCAGGAGTTCGACCCGGATCGGTCGGTGTACGTCGTCGCGAGCGAACAGGATCGCTACTTCCGGCAGTTGTTCGTCGCCGCCCGGAAGATGGGATACACTGACCTCCGTCTCCAGCACATCGACTACGGGATGATCAGCCTCCCCGAGGGGAGCATGTCGACTCGCGGTGGCCGGATCGTCACCGCCCGCGAGGTGCTCGACGCGGCCCAGGAACGCGCCCGTGAGGTCGTCCGTGAACGGGGGCGAGACGTTCCCGAATCGGAGGTCGACGCCGTCGCGACCAAGATTGCGCTGGCGACGGTCAAATACGAGATGGTGGCGTCGAACCGGGGCAAGGATGTCACCTTCGACATCGACGAAGCGGTGTCGCTCGACGGCGACACGGGGCCGTACGTCCAGTACGCCACGACCCGCGCGTACAGCATCCTCGACGCGGCGGACGCCCGCCCCTCGGTCGAGGAGGTCGATCCCACGGCGTTCAACGAGACGGATCACCACCTGATCTACCATCTCGGCCGCTATCCGCTCGTGCTCGAACGGTGTGTGGAGCGATACGACACGGCACCGCTCGCCCGCTACCTGCTCGACCTGGCGCACGTGTTCAACTCCTTCTACCACAAAAACCGGGTGCTTGACGCGGAATCGGCGGTCGACGAACGCCTCGTCCTGACCGCGGCGACGGTGCAGGTGTTCGAGAACGGCTTGGATCTGCTCGGGATCGACACGCTCGAAGAGATGTGACGGCGGGGCGTTTATCCCCCACCGACTCCAGAATCGGGACGTGAGCCGACGCCGCGGGCGCTGGGTGCTGGTACTTTGTCTCGTCGTGACGGCCGGCTGTCTCGGTGGCGTGTCGGACGCCCCGCCGGAGACGACGCCGACGGCCGCCGAGACCGGGACGACAGCCCGCGTGACCGACGTCGTCGACGGCGACACCGTCGACGTTCGCTTTCCGGACGGCCGTGAGGACACCGTGCGGTTGCTCGGCGTCGACACGCCGGAAGTCCACGTCGAGACCGACCCCGTGGAGTTCGAGGGCGTCCCCGAGACGACGGCGGGGCGTGCGTGTCTCCGTCGCTACGGGGAGCGGGCGAGCGAGTACGCGACTGCGACTCTCGCCGGTCAGCGTGTCACGCTTCGTTTCGACGCGGCCGCGGGGCGGCGCGGCGGCTACGACCGCCTTCTCGCGTACGTCGTGATCGACGGCCGCAGCTTCAACGCTGCACTCCTCGGACGCGGGTACGCCCGCCTCTACGACTCTGCGTTTCGGGAGCGCGACCGGTACGCCGCACTCGAACGCGACGCTCGCGAGGCGGGGCGTGGCGTCTGGTCGTGTGCGGTCTGACACGGACAACAGGGGAATGGGGGTGTTGGAGCGTGTGACTCCCGTTTTCGGTACGGCCTGCCGACACATGAGTTTCGTGGCGATCCACGCCGGGATAGATTACTCTTGGACATTCACAAAGACTTTAGTATAACCAGAGAATATGTCATGACGAGAATGTCACCCACACGCGCTCCCGTGGTCGAGGGGACGAGCGGCCGGCCGGCGTGGGTCAGCGGGGCGGTGGGCCGATGACGTCGACCAAGGCGGGTCTCGCCGGGCAGTTGGCGGTCGTCGCCGGGTTCGAGAATCCGCAGGCTGCGCTCGAACAGTATCCGACGCCGCCGGAACTGGCGGCCCACGTGGTACACGTCGCCGACCTGAACGACGACATCGAGGGTCGAACCGTCGTCGACCTGGGTGCGGGGACGGGGATGTTTACGCTGGGTGCGGCGCTCCGCGGCCCGGCCCGCGCGGTCGGCGTCGAAATCGACCGCGACGCCCTGGAAGTCGCCCGCGAGAACCAGCGACGGGTCGGCACCCGAACCCAGATCCACTGGGTGCAAGCCGACGCCACGACCGTGCCACTCCGTCCCGACGGCCCCACGACAGTCGTGATGAACCCTCCGTTCGGGGCACAGGACGGCAACGAACACGCCGACCGAGCGTTTCTGACGACCGCCGCCGACATCGCCGACGTGTCGTACTCGGTGCACAACGCCGGGAGCCAGGAGTTCGTCGAGGCGTTCGCCGCCGACAACGGCGGCGAGGTGACCCACGCTTTCGCCGCGCAGTTCGACCTCCACCACCAGTTTGACCACCACGCCGCCGACCGGCGCGAGATCGACACCGAGGTCTACCGGATCGTGTGGTCGTAGGTTCTACTCGTAGGTCTCCCGTCGAGCCACGCGCACCCGCGTTGCGCCGTTGATCGCGTAGATGCGGCCGTCGACGTTGGCGAACTCCAGGCCGCCCACCGACACCGTCTCGTTGACCGCGGGCACGGGCGCAGTCGCCGACCGGTTCTTCAGCGAAACGTTGAGTCGGAAGCCGTTTCGGCCTGCGACGAGGGAGACGTTTCGTCCGGCGACGACGGGATCAGCCTGCACGGGTGGAGAGGTGTACGCCGTCACGTTCTGTTCGCCGTGGTCGAGGCGTACCCGGTAGACGGTACCGCCGCCGATGGCGTTCCAGCCCGTTCGCTTGACGCGTACCGACTCCCGCCAGCCGACGCCGCCGAGACGCACCCGCGTCGTTCCGGTGAAATCGAGTCGCCCCTTGGAGACGGCGGTCAGCCAGATGCCCCGGTCGCGGTTCCGCACGATCACCCCCGAGGTGTTGACCTGCGTCGTCTCGCCGAACGCCTTCACGTCGATCACCGACACCATGCCGTTGGGGACGTTCTCCGCGTACGTCACCTCGTACCCCCGGACGGTGATCGGGTCGCCGTCGCTGGGCAGGTCGCCGTCGGCGGCGGTGGTCATGTTGACGGGGACGGCCGGGCCGGCGAGAGCGGCCGTACAGAACAGCAGGAGCGTCGCACCGAGACGCCACCGCGGCACGGCACGGACGGCGTCGGGCGTCGCGGGGGTCGGCACCAGTGGCCGGTTCGATGCCGCGACCGTCGCGGCGATCAGCGTCGCGAGGGCGACCACGAATATGAGGCCGGCCGCCCGGTAGAGCACGTACGTCTCGCTGCCGCGATACCAGTAAACCGCCCACAGCGACTGGGCGACGCCGAACAGCGCGACACCGGCCGCCACTCGCACCGCTGCGGGCCGGTCGGCGTCACGGGCCCGCGCCAGCCACACGCCGAGGAGGACGCCTGCGAGGAGGCCGATGGCGTGGCCCTGGATGGCGATGTCGGCCCACCACGGCGACGAGTACGACGGCCCGGCGCTCGCCGACACCGTCGGTTGCTGGAGCGCGCCGTAGAGCGTTCGGATCGCGTTTCCTGCCGTTACCGCGACGACCGTCGTGATGGGGTAGTACACCAGGGCGAACCCGGCGAACGCGAAGACGACGCCCGAGAAACCGATCACGGGGCCGAGGGCGAACAGCGCGGTGAACAGACCGATGCCGAGGACGATGCCCGGAAACACGACCAGCGCCCGCACGTACGGGTTGGTCAGCGGTGAGGTGAACGTCTGGACGCCGCGCTCGCGGGGGAAATGACCCCACGCGTACTCCGCCAGTGGCGCCAGTGCGAGCGTTCCGACGAGGTTTCCGACGAGGTGACTGGAACCGGAGTGAGCGAACGCCGCCGTCGCCATCCCCAGCGGGTAGAAGTACGACCACGCTCGGAAGGGGATGGTGACGGGGGCATACCAGTGGCTCCACCCGCCTTGGACGAACAGATACACCGCGAGGACGACCCCACCCGAGACGAGGGTACCCCACGGCACCCCGAGGACGAACCGCGACCGGAGGCGTGCGCCCCACCGTCCTCGGGGTCGGTCAAGGGCGACGACGACTGCGGCCGAGACGAGAAGCGAGAGCACCACCGCCAGTCGGAAGAGCGTCGATGCGTCGGGGACACCGAGCATGTCTGCCGTTCACGGGCGGCCGGTAATGAATCCGACGGGCGGCGTGGCGACGAGCCGACGGCTGACGTCGTTCGGTCGTCGACGAGAAGTGACTCGACCGCTTACAGCTTCTGTTCGGCGTCTTCGGCGAGTTCGGCCATGCGCTTGCCGACGCGACCCGCGTCGGAGAACTCGTCTTCGCTCATCGCCGTCGCCAGCGCGTTGCCGAGGACGAACACCGCGTGTTTGTGTTCGCTTTTCGATTTGTGGACGTGCGAGGGGTCGACACTCAAGGATTCGTAGGGATCGAAGATGCTCTCGTCGACCGACTCCTGAGCCCGGAAGTAGTTCATGATCGTCACCATCTGTTCGTGCAGTTCGAGCAGTTCTTCCTTGTGCATACCTCCACTACGCACGTAGGCCGGTTAAGGATTATTGCGGCGCCCCCACACACCTAGAACACGTACTCGTCTTCGTGTCCCATCATCCCCTCCTCTTCGAAGCCCGGCTCCTCCTCTTCCATCGGCCCGCTCGTCTTGTAGGCCCGGAGCCCGGTCGAGAGCAGTTCCTCGATGGCCTCCTCCCGGTTGACGAACTCTCCTTGTTCGATCAACTGGGCGATCTGCATCTCCAGATGCTCCGGGACAGTTATTTCCACTTGTGGCATTTGAGCGTTCGTCGCTTTGGAAGGGGCGTATTTAAATTCTGTGGGGCGTATTCCGGTTTCGGTAATTGATAGTCACTAGCGGCAAGTAAATTCGTCAGAAGCACAAAACGGAGTTGGTGAATCGTGTAGTCGACCGACATACCTACGTGAATCCAGCGTTCACCAAAGATATGGTCAGGGACGTGACCGGACTCTATCGCGAGTTCGGCGACGAGCGCCTCCCCCCGGGACAGCAACGCACGGAGGCGTTTCCCGTCCTCTCGAAGGGGAACGTGCCCCGAGTCACACGGGGGGAGTGGACGCTCTCGGTGAGCGGCGCCGTCGACGACGCGGTCACCCTCGACTGGGGAGACTTCACCTCGCTGGGCGTCGAGACGCAACGACAGGACTTCCACTGTGTCACGGGATGGAGCCGGTTCGACTGCGAGTTCACCGGCGTCCCCGTCACCACGCTCGCCGACCACGTCGGCATCGACTCCGACGCGGTGCAGGCCCTCTTTCACGCCGCTGACGACTACACGACGAATCTCCCCCTCGACGACTGCCTGCGCCCCGAGACGCTCCTGGCGTTCGAGTTCGACGGCGATCCGCTCCCCCGGGAACACGGCGGCCCCGTCCGGGCCGTGACGCCGCATAAGTACGCCTACAAGGGCGCGAAGTGGGTGACCGGCGTCGAGTTCCTGACGGAACCGGAACGCGGATTCTGGGAGCGCCGTGGCTACTCCGTCTCGGCGAACCCGTGGCGCGAGGAGCGGTACAATAGTTAGGTAAAAGAGTGCGGCGCCCTCACGGGTTTATAATGGGTGTCCCGCAAAGCGACGAGACGAGTGCCCGTCTCGTCAGCCGGTCGGTTCGGGTCGCCGTCCCCTCGCTCCGTGCCGCCCTCGACGCCATGCCGGCCCCGCACACGTTCTGGACCGGCCCCGACGAGGCGACGGTCGTCGCCGGCGGCGTCGCCGCGGCAATCACCGCCGGCGGCCGCGACCGGTTTACCGCGATCCGTGACGGCATCGACCGCGTGTTGCGCTCGGGCAACGTACACGCCGGCACCGAGGCCGCCTGTCCCCGCCTGTTCGGTGGCTTTGCCTTCCACGACGAAGGGAGCGACGACGACACGTGGGGCGACTTCCCCGGCGCTCGGTTCGTTCTTCCGCGGATACAGGTCACCGACACCGACCGCGGAACGTGGCTGACGGTCAATGCGGTCGGCCCCGACGCGACCCCCGCGGCCGTCGAGGAACGCCTCGCCGACGAACGCGCCCGCCTCGAAGCGCTCGATGCCGCCGATCCGACCCCGCCGCCAGGTATCGTCTCGCGGACGCGCACGACTCCGCGTTCGGAGTGGCGGGAGTCCGTCGCGGCCGCGGTCGACCGTATCCGCGCCGGCGACCTCCGGAAAGTAGTGCTCGCACAGGCCCTGGAGGTGGCCCTCGACCGCCCGCTCTCGGTGCCCGACGTGCTCGCCCGACTGGGCGACACCTACCCCGACTGCTATCGCTTCCTCGTCGAACCGACCGCGGACGCCGACCGGCCGAGTTTCTTCGGCGCCACGCCCGAGCGTCTGGTCAGTCGCCACGGACGGACGGTGACGACCGGCGCGCTCGCGGGGACGACCGGCCGCGGCGACACGCCCGCGGAAGACGACTGGCTGGCCGAGGAACTCCTCGCCGACGAGAAGAACGTCCACGAACACGAACTCGTCGCGGAGACGATCCGCCAGCAACTCGACCCCTTCGCGTCGTCGATCACCGCCGGCCAACGTCGAGTCCGTCGGCTGGAGACGGTACAACATCTCTTTACGCCCATCACCGCGACGCTCGACCGCGATACGCACGTCCTCGACCTGGTCGAGGCGCTCCACCCCACGCCCGCCGTCGGCGGCCTGCCCCCCGAACGGGCGCTCACGACCATCCGCGAGACGGAGCCCTTCGACCGCGGATGGTACGCCGCTCCGATCGGGTGGGTCGACGCCGCCGGCAACGGCTCTTTCGCGGTTGCGATCCGGTCGGCGCTCGCCCGTGGCGACGCCGCCACCCTCTTTGCGGGCGTGGGCGTCGTCGCCGACTCCGACCCCGACCGCGAGTGGGACGAAGTACAACTCAAATATCGCCCCATCCTCGACGAACTCGAACGAGCATGAGCGCACCGAACCGCAACGTCCTCTGGGGCCAGGCGCTCGTCGACGAACTCGCCCGTGCCGGCGTCGACCGTGTCGTCGTCTCGCCGGGCAGTCGCTCGACGCCGCTCGTCACCGCTGTCGACGCCCACGACGACCTGACCGCCGTCTCCGTCCTCGACGAACGCTCGGCGGCCTACTTCGCGCTCGGCCACGCCAGGCGAACGGGGGAAGTGACGCCCCTGATCTGTACGTCGGGCACGGCGACGGCGAACTACCACCCCGCCGTGATCGAAGCCGACGAGGGCCGGGTACCGCTCCTCCTCCTCACTGCCGACCGCCCGCCCGAACTCCACGACAGCGGCGCCAATCAGACCGTCGATCAGGAGAAGCTCTACGGCGACGCTGTACGGTGGTACGCCGACCTGCCCGAACCCGAGGCCGAGGCGCGCAAACTCCGGTCGCTCCGAACGACCGTCGCCCGCGCCCTCGCGGAGGCGACGGGGACGCCCTCGGGGCCGGTTCACCTGAACTGCCGGTTTCGCAAACCGCTCGAACCGACGCCCGTCCCGGGCGACGTGCCGACCGACCTCGACTCGCTCGCCGCGACCGGCCGGGACGACGACAGCCCCTTCGTACGGACGACGGCGGGCCGCCCGCGACTCGACCCCGCCGACCGCCACATGCTGGCGGAGGCGCTGTCGGTCGGTCGAGGGCTGATCGTCGCCGGTCCCGCCGACCCGCCAGGGATGGACGCCGAAGCCGTCACGGCGCTCGCTCACGCCACGGGCTTTCCGATCCTCGCCGACCCGCTCTCGGGGCTCCGCTTCGGCGGGCACACCCGCGTCACGACGGTCGTCGGCGGCTACGACGGCTACCTCGACCCGCGGGTGACCGACGACTGGCCCGATCCCGATGTCGTCGTTCGGTTCGGCGCCTCGCCAACCTCGAAGCGCCTCCGACACTACCTCGCCCGCGTCGACGCCCGGCAGTTCGTCGTCGACCCCGCCGGCGGGTGGCGCGAGGCCGCGTTCCGGGCGACCGACCTCGTCGTCGCGGAGCCCTCGCGACTCGCCGCCCGCCTCGCGGAGAGCGTCGGCGGCCCCGACGCCCCGGACTGGCGCGACCGCTGGACGACGGCCGACGGGATTCACCGCGACGTCGTCGGCGACGTGACGGGCGACGGCGAGGGCGGCTACTTCGAGGGGGCGATCCTCTCGGACGTGACCGACCTCGCGCCCGACCCAGCGACGCTCGTCGTCTCCAACTCGACGCCCGTTCGCGACGCCGACCGGTACGCCGCTCCCGACACCGCCAGCTACACCGTCCTCGGGAACCGCGGCGCGTCGGGCATCGACGGCGTCGTCTCGACCGGCCTCGGCGCGGGCAGCGCCACGACCGACCACCTGACGCTCGTCGTCGGCGACCTGGCGTACTACCACGACAGCAACGGCTTGCTGTCCGTTCTCCGGTGTGGCGTCGATGCGACGGTCGTCCTCGTGAACAACGACGGCGGTGGGATCTTCCACCGCCTCCCCATCGAGTCGTTCGATCCGCCCTTCACCGAGTCGTTCAAGACGCCCCACGGACTCGACTTCGAACCGACGGCCGACCTCTACGGCCTCGATTACACGGCGGTCGACGACCGCGGGGAGTTCCGCGACGCCTACGCGGCCTCGGTGGGGAGCGACGGGACGGACGTGATCCACGTTCGGACGGACGCCGAGGCGAGCCAGCGCACCCGCGAACGCCTGTGTGAGGCGACTGTCGCCGAACTGACCGACGATTAGCCGGGATTTATCGGGGCTCGGCGCCGAGTCGATGCCGATGCCCTCCGCGTCCTCCGCTACGAACTGGCAGGTGGTCGGCGTCGCCCTCGTGGCCCTCGTCGTCACCTACGCCGTCCTGATCGCACAGCGTGTCCTCCTCGGCGTCTTTCTCGGGGCCCTGGTCTACCTCGTCGTGTGGCTGATCGCCCGTCTGTCGCCGGGCCACCCGCTCGACGACATGAGTCGCACCCGGACGACGGCGACGGCCGTCTTCGTGGTACTCGTCCTCGCGTACGCGGGGCTGATCGCGGCGAACGTCCTCCTCGGCGTCGTCGCCGCGGTGACCGTCGCCGTCGTGGCGTGGGTCACCAGCCCCGGCGGCCCGGTGGCGCGGTGGCTCGGCGAGTAACGGTAGCGAAACGGTGGCCGGGACATCCGGCCCGAACCCGTGGGACTACGACGTTCGCTCGGTCGCGGCCTCGATCCACCCGCGGATGCGCCCCTCGTCGATGTCGGCTTCGGCCGAGAGGACGGCCGGGTCGGCGTCGGCGAGCGCCTCGACCGTGGCGACGCCCGCAGTCTCCAGTCGCGACGCGTAGGCGGGGCCGATGCCGTCGAGTACCTGGAGGTCGGTGCCCGCCACGTCCGTCTCCGTCGTCTCTACGTCCTCGGTGACCGCCGCGTCCGGCGTGTGGGCGGTCGGTTCCTCGGGTTCGATGTCGGGATCTACCTCGACGGCCGACCGCTCGCCGAACCACTCGCCCACCGCAGGCCAGAGGTTCTCGTGGGTGGAACTCGACACCGACAGGCCGATGTGTCCCGTCGAGTACTCCATGATCTCCGTGTCGTCGCTGGCGACTTTCTCGTTGAACGGCTTGCTTGCCTCCGGCGGAATGAGGTGGTCGTACTCGCCGATCACCTGCAACACGGGCATCGTGATCTCGTCGAGGTCGACCTGCTCCCCGTTCAGTTCGAGTTCGTTCCGGTAGAGCTTGTTCTCCTGGTAGATGTCTTCGAGGAACTCCCGATAGGCGGTGCCGGCCACGTCGATGGGGTCGTTGAGCCACTTCTCCATCCGGGCGAAGTTCTCCACGAAGTCCTCGTCGTCGATGTTGTCGTAGAGGTTGCCGTACTTCGTGACGTAGTTGTGGACGGGATCCATCAGGGCAAAGCCCACGTCGAGGAACTCCGCGGGGACGTTCCCGAACGTCTCGGTGATGGTGCCGGGGCTGAAAAACTCCTCGTCGCCCCACATTTCGAGGATGCCGCCGGTGTCGTCGAAACACAGGCCGGCCGCCATCAGGCCGAGGTTCCGAACCTTCTCGGGGTGGAGCGCGGCGTACATGACGCTCATCGTCCCGCCCATGCAGTAGCCGAGCAGGTTGATCGACTCCTGATCCGACCGCTCGCGCACCTCGTCGACGCAGTTGTCGATGTAGCGGTTCACGTAGTCGTGAAGCGAGAGCGACGTATCGAGGTCGGAGGGTTCGCCCCAGTCGATCAGATACACGTCGAACCCGGCTTCGAGCATCCGGCGGACGACGCTCCGGTCGGGTTGGAGGTCGAGGATGTACGGTCGGTTGATGAGCGCGTAGACGAACAGCAGGGGCACGTCGTGGCGTTCCTCCTCGGGCACCAACGGCTCGTAGTGGTGGAGCTCCAGTTTGTTCTCGCGGTACACCACTTCGCTCGGCGTCCCGCCCACGTCGACGTCGGCCATCGTCTCTAGCCCCTCGGGGACGGCGCTGATCGAGGCCGTGTCGTCGGCCGCCCGCTCCCAGAGTTGACGCTGGGCGTCCAGTGGGAAGGTGAACGGATTCATTGCTGTTCGAGCAACTGATCGAGCTTCTGTTCGATCGAATGCTGGCGGCGTTCCAGTTCGACGAGGCGCTCGCCGACCTCGCGTACGTCACCGACCGTGGCGAAGTTGAGGGCGTGCAGCGTCTCCTCGGACGCCTCGTCGATCTGCTGGCGCATGTCGAGGGCCTCCTCGACGGTCTGACCCGTGGCCGCGGCGAAGGCGGTAGTCGTCATCATCTCCTTGAACGCCTCGTTGGCCGAGGAGAGCCAGATGTCGCGGAACTCCTCGGGCTCGACGTCCTCGCCCTGGAGCGCACCCCCCATGCGTTCGAAGGAGGTTTCGGCGGCGTCCATCCACGCCTCGTAGGCGCGCATCGACCCCTCGTAGCCCTCCTGGATGCGCTCCTCGGAGAGGTTCTTCTCCATGGAGTCCATCCAGGATTCGAGAAACGCCGACTGAGCGTCGAGGTTCCGGTCGAGCGCGTTCATGTATGTCTCCGTCATGCGTTCCAGGAACGCATCCATCTGTCCGTCGAACGTACTGCTAGTGTCGTTGGTCATGTATGTAAATACGGAAGTCGGGGTGGAAAACGCTCCGGTTAGGCCGATTCCGCCAGTTCTTCGGCGGACGCGACGGCTTCCTCGGCCGTCTCCTCGGCGTCGGACTGCATCTGTTCGAGCGCGTCGAAGCTCTCGGCGAGCACTTCGAGCTGCATCTCGTTCAGTTCGTCGTAGGACGCCTCGGCCTCTTCGAGGCCCTGCAGGAACGACGCCCAGGCCTCCTCGTGAATCTCGTCGACCGCGTCGAACTGCTCGTCGACGGCCGCTTCGAGTTCCGCGACGGACTCCTCGGGGAGGACGGACTTCAGGCCGTCGAGGTAGGCGTCGACGGCGGTCTTCGACAGCGTCACGCCGCTCTTCTGGACGGACTTGGCCGACTCGACGGAGTCGAACCAGGTCTCGACGGCGGCTCGCTGAACGTCGATACTGGTCTCGGCGGCGCGACGGCTCTGGTCGATCATGGTACGCTGCAACTCGAACGCCGAACGGAAGGGGTTGGTAGCACTCATTGGGTTTCACTCGGAACTGCGTTTGAGGGGGATGACGATGGTCTGGACGATGTCACCGTCTTCGATGCCGAGCGTCTCACGCTCGGCGTCGGGAATACTGATGCGACCCCCGCTTTGCACGCGGGTCTTGAACATCGCGGTGCCCATGCTCATCGCGCCCAGTTGCGAGAACCCGTCGAACCCGCTTCCGGAACCGCCCGACATGAACTGCTCGAACAGCTTCATCTGCTGTTCCACTGCATCTTCACTTGCGTCTTGAAACTGCTGGGCAAAGGGCATGGGTGGCCACAGCGGCGATCCATCGTCCTCGTCTTGCGTCATCCTTGGTGCTACCAACACGTCCCAGAGGCATAAGCTTTACTTTTGTTACCATCATATACCACTCAAAGACATTCGATGGTCTCTGCCGGGTGCCCCGGCGACGAAAGCGACCAGTCTTTAACTAACCACGGCCAACACAACCAAGATAACGATGCAGGAATCATCCTCAACGCCGATGGACGGGTTCACGGACGCGTGGCTCCAGTCCCAGAAACACCTCTCGAACAGCGTCGAACACTTCTACAACAGCATGCGTGCGGCAAACCGGGCCATGTTTCCGACCCTCGCCGAGGAGGGCGACGACCGTCAGCCGGCGTCGTCCCCGGAACTGACCTACTCCAAGTCGGAGTGGACGTTCGAACACGCCGAGGGCGGCGACGGCGTCGTCAGCGTCGGCGACTGCATTCGCTTCTCGAAGCAACTCACCGAGGAGGAACTCCGAGCCTTCGCGGACGCGAGCGGTGACACCAACCGTCTCCACCTCGACCCCGACTTCGCCGAGAAGACCCGGTTCGGACGACAGATCGTTCACGGAACGCTCGTCTCGGGCACGATCAGTGCCGCGCTCGCGCGCCTGCCCGGGCTGACGATCTACCTCTCCCAAGACCTCCAGTTCCTGGGCCCCGTCGACATCGGCGAGACCGTCACCGCCATCTGCGAAGTCGTCGAAGACCTCGGCGACGGTCGCTACCGGCTGACGACGGTCGTCGAGGACGAGGACGACGAGACCGTAATCGACGGCGAAGCCATCGTCCTCATCGACGAACTGCCCGACGGCGAGTAACTACTCGACCGGAATCCCGACCCTGCGGAACACCTCCGTCGCGCGCCCGAACTCCGCCTCGCCGTACGAGAGCCACAGCGACGGCATCATCACGTACCGCCGCTTCGTCTCGCCGTCGGCCTCGTACGTGACCACGAACCGGGGACGGGTGAGACCTTTCGTCCCCCGGACGGCGGTCACGTGCGTGATGGCGTCTCGCGGAATCTCGTCGGCCGACGTGAACCCGCGCAGGTAGTTGCTCGCGCGGGCGACGGCGACGACGGCACCGACGGCGCCGACGGTGAGCACGGTCGTCCGTACGTCGCCGGCTAACAGTTTCGCGACGAGGAAGCCGAATCCCACGACCAAGATGCCGATGTACGACCAGAACACGAGACGGCTCCCCTCACGGTAGCGGCGTAACTGACCGCCGAGGCTGGAGTCGAGGCGAAGCGCGTCGTCGTCCAGATGACACCGACCGCGTTTCGTCCGAAAGGCGGGCATGGGTGTGCGAGGGCGGCGAGCAGTCAGTAGGGGATCGACATCAGACCGGTTCGAACCGGTAGCCGTCCCACTCCTGGCTCTCGGGGTCGCGGATGCCCGCGCCGGGTTCCCGGAGTTCCTCGACGTACACCGGCCGCACCTCGTCGCCGATTTCGACGTCGTCGGTCGTGAGGCCGCCGATGGCGCGCACCGGTTCGCCGTCCACGTCGAACTCGACGATGGCCAGTGGGTTGGGTTCACGGACGCCCGGCGGCGGCGCCGTACTCGTCGTCCACGTGATCACCTCGGCGGTGTACTCGCTGAGGTCGACCGTCTCGACCGGTTCCGCTCCCCCGGGACCGATGGGGTGGCCGGGATACGTGATGCTGCCGTCGGGATACTGGTACGCTTCCATCATTTCAGTTTGCCTCCATGATCGTGGTGATGACGCAGTTGCCGAAGCCGCCGACGTTGCAGGCCAGACCGGTGTCGGCGTCGACCTGTCGTTTGCCGGCGTCGCCCATCAGCTGTTCGTAGATTTCGTACACCTGTGCGACGCCGCTGGCACCCAGCGGGTGTCCCTTCGATTTCAGGCCGCCGGAGGGGTTGATCGGCAGGTCGCCGCCGCGCTCGGTGCGCCCCTCTTCGACCGCCTTCCACCCCTCGCCTTTCTCGAAGAACCCCAGATCCTCGCTCTGGAGGAACTCCAGAATAGTGAACATGTCGTGGAGTTCGGCCACGTCGATGTCCGCGGGAGCCACATCCGCCATGTCGTAGGCGATCCGACTCGACTCGACGACGCCGCGCATCGTCGTCGGATCCGCCCGCTCGTGGACGACGTGCGTGTCCGTCGCGCCGCCGACGCCCGGGACGACCACGTAGTCGTCGGTGTACTCCCGGGCGACGGATTCGGGACAGAACATCAGTGCCGCGCTCCCGTCCGTGATGGGACAGAAGTCGTACAGGCGGAGCGGGTCGGCGACGATGGGCGACTCCAGCACCGTCTCCAGATCCACCTCTTTCTGGAACTGGGCGTGCGGGTTGTCGACGCCGTGGCGGTGGTTTTTCACTGCGACCTTGCCCAGGCTCTCACGGGGCGCGTCGTACGTATCGAGATACAGTCGCGCCGTCAACCCCGCGAAACTCGGGAGCGTCACGCCGTGTTTGTACTCGACGGGGTGGGTGATCGACGCGATGACGTCCGTCGCCTCGGCGGTCGTCCGGTGGGTCATCTTCTCGGCACCCACCAGGAGCGTCATGTCGCTGGCACCGCTCGCGACGGACTGCCAGGCGTGTTTGACGCCCGCGCCCCCGCTCGAACTCGTCTGGTCGATGCGGGCGGTGTACGCCGGCATCGCCGCGAGGTCGTGCGCAACGGCGTTCATGATGCCCGTCTGCCCCTCGAACTCCCCGCTCGCCATATTCGAGACGTAGAGGTGGTCGACTGCGTCGGGCGCGACGCCGGCGTCGTCCAGACACGCCTGTCCGGCCTCCGATAACAAGTCGAGTACCCACCCGTCACGCTGGCCGAACTGGGTCATCGACGCGCCGATGATCGCTACGTTCTCCATACACCCGTTCGCGTAAGCCACCGATTTACCGTTTGCCCTTGTGACAGTTAGTGAGAATCAGAACGCCAGCGTATCGACGACGACCGCCAGCAACAGCGCCCCCAGGTAGGCGTTCGAGGCGTGGAACGCTCGGAACGCCGAGGATTCGGTGCGGTCGTAGTGGAGGCGGACGACCGCCCACAGGAACGCCGCCCCGAGACCCACGGTCGTGACGATGTAGAGCCAGCCGAGTGACTCCCAGGTGGCCAGCGCCCCCGCGCCGACCAGCGTCGACCCGAGCCACCAGAGGATGTGTTTTCGGGTCTCGGTCTCGCCGCGAACGACGGGCATCATCGGGAAGCCGCCGCGAGCGTAGTCGTCCTTGTACGCCAGTGCGAGGTTGTAGAAGTGGGCTGGCGTCCAGAGAAAGATGATCGTCGCGAGGAGGAGGCCGCCCAGGCCGACGGAGCCGGTGACCGCTGCCCACCCGATCAGCGCCGGGAGCGCGCCCGCTGCTCCACCGATAACCGTGTTCTGGACGGTGTTGGGCTTCAATACGAGCGTGTAGACCACGCTGTAGAAGACGATAGCGACGAGGCCGAGGACGGCGACGAGGACGTTGACGGCGGCGAACGCGGCGAGCGACCCCACCGTGAGCAGGGTTCCGAAGAGCAGGGCGTTCCGCACCGGTACGACATCGGTGGCGAGCGGGCGGTCGCTGGTGCGGTTCATCCGCCGATCCACGTCGCGCTCGAAGACGTGATTGAACGTGCCGCTGGCGCCGATGGAGAGGACGCCGCCCAGGAGCGTCAGGACGACGGTACGGGGGGCGAGCGTCGGCCCTGCGGCGAGAGCCATCCCCGCCGAGGCGACGAGACAGAGCAGCCACATGAGACGTGGCTTCGTGAGGCGGAGATACGCGCCGGCGACGGCGCGAGCGCGGGCGAGCGGCGCGTCGGGGAGCGACGGCGGGTTCCGGTCGGCCGGCGTCTCCGGCGGCGACAGCGCGTCGGGGTCGGTGACGGGGCCGTCCGTCGGGTCGCCGGTCGCGGCTTCGAGCGTCCACGCGAGTGCCGTGACGAGACCGCCGAAGATCACCATGCCGACGAGCAGGTGGGCGGTCGAGAGGAACACGCTCGCCCCACTGGTCGCGACGACGGCGCCCAGGGCGGCCTGCGCGGGATAGCAGACCAGCGAGAGGCCGAGAGCGACACGGACGCGACGACGGCAGTCGGCGCGCCACGCTGCGATTCCGGCGGCGAGAACCAGGAGGCCGACGACTGCGGCGGCGATGCGGTGGCCGATCACCAGCACACCCGCGGTGGTGGTCGGGAGCGCCAGGCCGGAGCCACACGCCGGCCACGCGGCGCACGTCTCGGCCGCGTCGGTGACCGCGACGGTAGTTCCGACGAGCAAGAGCAGGTAGACGCCCATCGCACTCGCCGCAAGGAGGCCAGGGAATCGGTCGGTTACGGTTCGCACCACGGGTCGATCACTGGCGGCGCTTGGCAATCCCGCTATTTAGGCCCCCCGCTTTTTCTCACGCATCGGTGGCGCTCGAGTCAGTAGCTATTTAGGGGGGTGATTCTAACGCCCCATAGAGTATGAAACGGTCGCGCCTCGTGCTGGCGTCGCTGCTCTCGGCGGTGGTTCTCTCCCTCGCCGCCGATCCCGTGGCGGCCCAGAGTTCAGTGTCCGCAGAACTGATCAACGGTCTGAACCAGAAACTGTTGCTGGTCGCCGTCCCAATCACTCTGCTCGTCGAAGGGATCCTCATCTACACGGTGTATCGGTTCAAGGACAACGACGAAGCCAAGCCGACCGAGGAGAACCGTCGGCTCGAAATCACGTGGACGGTCGCCACCGCGATCGTCCTGCTGTTCGTCGGCGTCGCTTCCTACGGCGTGTTCGCGAACGAGAACGTCACCTTCGAGAGCGACGAACAGACCATCGCACCCGAAAACGACGACGTGGTCGTCCAGATGCAGGCCTTCCAGTGGGGCTGGAGAGCCAGCTACCCCCAGGAGGGCGTCCAACTGTCGAGTACGGCTCCGACGGTGGTGGTACCAGCCGGACAGGACGTGTACTTCAACATCACATCGAGTGACGTGATACACTCGTTCCACGTCCCCGAGATGGGGCTAAAGCAGGACGCCATGCCCGGTCAGTCGAACGTCATCAAGACGGTGCCGCTCGAAGAGGGCACCTATCAGGGGTACTGTGCCGAGTTCTGTGGCGTCGGCCACTCGCAGATGTACTTCAAGGTGCAGGTCGTCTCCCCGGAGGAGTACCAGCAGTTCCTCGACAAACAGTCGAGCCAGTCCTCGGGTGATCTGGAACCCGACACCGACGTGATTCACGCCCACGACGCGGCAGTCGGCAGCGCGCCGATCCGGGCCTAACTGGTCGACCCTTCTCCGACCGTTCTCTACCGAAGCGGTAGTTTCTCACTCGGAAGTCCGTCGGTGACCGGCGGCGATACGATCAGCACCGCCGCTCGACGATTCGCTCGACGATCCGACCCGTCGAGCAGAGTTCGTCGTCGCGGGGGTCGCGCGCCGACGCGCGCTTGATCTCGCAGTCCACGCCGCGCGAGCGGAGCGCCTGCCGAAGTCGGTCTTCGTCGTGGTGCTGGTCGTACCCGAGCACGATAATGTCGGGGTCGATCCGCTCGATAGGGACGAAGATGTCCTCCGGGTGACCGAGGTGGGCCTCGTCGACGACGGCGAGGGCGCCGACCATCTCGCGTCGCTGCCGGTTCGACAGGATCGGTTCCGGCTTGTGCGTGACGTTCCGGTTCCGAGCGACGATGACGTGGAGTCGATCACCCATCGCGGCGGCGTCGGAGAGGTAGTGGACGTGGCCGGGATGGAGGATGTCGAACGTTCCCTGGGCGACGACGGTCGTCATGGCTGGGCGTCGACTGCCTCCTGCGTGTACTCGGCGGGGCGTCGGGTCGCCGGACGCGTCTCGGCGCGCGCGTCCCGGGCGACCACCACCCGTTCGGCGATCCAGGCGCGATCCGACCGGAAGAGCCGCATGGTACCGGGTGGGTCACGTCGCCTTCTAAGGGTTCCGGATGCCGCGGCGCCGTGTGACGGTCGCCGGGATGTGGGCGAGCCACCGGGTGCGGCCGGCGTATTCTGCAAGGCTTAACTGCGGGCACCGATCACACAGTGGTATGACCGCAGGGACTGCCGGGGATTCCGGCACCGACACCGAGGGCGATTCCCGCCCCATCGTCTACGACCTTTCCCCCGACTGTACGGCCGAGGACGTCGACATCGGCAACTACTATCACGCCGTCGTCAACGGCATCGTCGCTTACGGCGTGTTCGTCGACATCTCCGACAACGTCTCCGGACTCGTCCACGAGTCGAACCTATCCGGCGAGTACGACGTGGGCGACCGACTGCTCGTCCGTCTCGACGAGATCCGTGAGAACGGCGACATGGCCTTCGAGGAGGCGACGCTCGACGACTACCGGACGGTCGCGGTCGACCACCGGCCGACGGTGACGCCGGTCGACGACCTCTCAGTCGGCGAGACGGCCACCATCGAGGGGACGATCAGCCAGATCAAACAGACTGCCGGGCCGACGGTGTTCCGATGCTGTGACGCCACGGGCATCGTCGCTTGTACCGCCTTCGAGGAGGCCGGCGTGCGCGCCTACCCCGAGGTCGAACTCGACGACCCCGTCCGGATCGAGGGGACTGTCGAGGAACACGAAGGGAGCCCCCAGATCGAAGTCGAGTCGCTCGACCTGCTGACCGGCGACGAGGCCGAAGCGGTACGGGAACGCGTCGATGCCGGTCTGAGCGAGCGCGCCGAACCCCACGATGTCGAACCGCTGGTCGAGTGGGAGGCGTTCGAGAGCCTCCGTCCGGAGCTCCGACAGGTCGCCCGTCGCCTCCGACGGACGGTGCTCGACGGTCGGCCGATCCGGGTGCGACACCACGCCGACGGCGACGGGATGTGTGCCTCGCTGCCCGTGCAGGTGGCGCTCGAACGCTTCATCCGAGCGGTACACGACGACGAGGACGCTCCCCGTCACCTCATCAAGCGTCTGCCGAGCAAGGCGCCGTTCTACGAGATGGAGGACGTGACCCGTGATCTCAACTTCGCGCTCGAAGGCCGCGAGCGACACGGGCAGAAGCTCCCGCTCCTGCTCATGCTCGACAATGGGAGTACCGAGGAGGACGTGCCCGCCTACGAGAACCTCGCGCACTACGACGTGCCCATCGTCGTCGTCGACCACCACCACCCCGACCCCGGGGCGGTGAACGACCTGCTGGATTCGCACGTCAACCCCTATCTCCACGGCGAGGACTACCGCATCACCACCGGGATGATGTGTGTCGAACTCGCGCGGATGATCGATCCCGAGATGACCGACGAACTCCGGCACGTCCCCGCGGTTGCGGGGCTGGCCGACCGGTCGAAAGCCGAGACCATGGAGTCGTTCGTCGACCTGGCCGGCGACGCGGGCTACGGCCGCGACGACCTCGTCCGGATCGGCGAGGCGCTGGACTACGTCGCCCACTGGCTCCGCTACAGCGAGGGCAAGACGCTCGTCAGCGACGTGCTCAACGTCGACTGTGACGACGATCACCGCCACCAGGAACTCGTGGACTTCCTCGCCGACCGCGCGGAGCGTGACATCGACCGGCAACTCGCCGCGCTCGACCCCCACGTCGAACACGAACGGCTGTCGAACGACGCCCACCTCTACCGGGTCGACCTCGACGACTTCGCGTACCGCTTCACCTACCCCGCGCCCGGAAAGACCACCGGCAACCTCCACGACCGCAAGGTCGAGGAGACGGGCGAACCCGTCATCACCATCGGCTACGGGCCGGACTTCGCCGTCCTCCGGTCGGACGGCGTCCGCCTCGATATCCCCGAGATGGTCGCCGAACTCAACGAGGAAGTGGTCGGTGGTGGCGTCTCCGGCGGCGGCCATCTCGTCGTCGGATCGATCAAGTTCGTGAAAGGCATGCGGAACGAGGTCATCGACAGCCTGGTCGAGAAGATGGCCGACGCGGAACTCGACGAGGAACTGTCGAGCGCGGCGACACTCGACACCTAGTCGCTGCGACAGTCGAAGCGGATCGTTTTTCGGGCGACGAGGAGGGCAACGACGAATGCCGCGGCCGCCCCGGCGACGACAACCCACGTCGTCCGGTCGGGGCGCTCCCGCCAGTCGGCGGCGAACGCCTCCCGGAAGTACGTCGAGAGGTGGTCGCTCCGGACGGCGAGTGTCACCTCGCGGTTCTCCCCGACTGCGTTGGCGTTCCAGTTGAGACTCCCGACGACGGCCACGTCGTCGGCGACGACGCCTTTGGCGTGGATCTTCTCGAATCGCCCCCGTGGCTCGGCGACCCGGGCTGACAGCGGCAGGCCGCGCCGCTCCGCGACGCTGTTCAGCCACTCGACGAGCGCGGCGTTCTCCTCCGTGACGTACCACGCCCCCGAGAGGAGTATCCGTACCTCGACGCCGCGGTCGGCGGCGCGGATCGTCGCCCGCAAGAGCGGACCGTCGCGCCGGCCGACCGTCGGCTGAATCACGTCGACCCGCTCGTCGGCGCCGTCGATGATGCCGACCAGCGCCGACTCGGCGTTGCCCGGGGCCGTGAGGACGCGCACGCTCTCGGCCGTCGCCGTGGTCGGATCGAGCCGTGCGGGGTAGGTTCCGTTCGCCGGCCCGGCCGTCTCGAACGTCTTCCCGCGTCGGAACCGACGCCACGGGAGGGCGTCCTTCCAGCCGGCGTCGGCACGGAACAGGCCGGCCAGGTCGGCCGCGACGGCCGGCGAGTCGACGACGACGCCCCAGCCGCGACTACTCCGGCCGCCAACACCGGCGGGCTTCCAGTTCTCCGTCATGACGAGCGTCCGGTCGTCGACGACCGCGTACTTGGCGTGGTGGTAATCGAATCGGGCGCGTGGGCCGCCGAGCACCGCCACGTCGACGCCGGCGGCGGCGAGTCGGTCGAGTGTCGCCGCGCCGCGGGCGGAGCGCCCGCCGACCGGGTCGGCGTCGACGAGGACGCGCACCTCGACGCCCCGGCGCTCCGCGGCGATCAGGGCGTCGGCGACGCGAGTGCTGGTGAACGTGTAGCCCGCGAGCAGGAGGCGTCTTCGGGCGTCCCGGAGCGTCTCGACGGGGACGGCCGGGGCGTCCGGGAGGACGAAGCCGGTGACGGTCGCGCGGCCGTGTTCGCGCACCGCTCGCGGGCGGAAGCCGACGGGTCGCCACCGGCGGCCCTCACCGTCGCGAACGAGGCGTTCGCCCTCCGGCGCGTCCTCGTAGTCGAGCGTGGCGACGACGACGCCGTCGCGGCGGAGGCGGAGTCGTTCGCCGCCGTTCGACAGCGAGAGGTCGGCGGCGATCACTGGCGCGTCGGCTACCGCCCGCGCCGCCGTCGGATCGGCGCTGACCGCGACGGTCGTGGCGGGACGATCCGCCGGCAGGGCGACGACGCGTTCGCCGTCGCCGAGCGTCCAGTTCGCCGGCGTCGACGGGACGCGGACGACGACGAACTCGCCCGCATCGCCGTCGGTGACTGGGTTGGGGAGGCCGCCGACGACGGCGGGGTCGGGGGTCGCACCGACGGGGGCCACCGGCACCGCGAGGACGGCGACGAGGACGAGGCCGGCGACGAGAGGGGTCGAAGAGCAGCGAGGAGACGACACGGGGGGCGTGGCCGCGCCATCCCACATAAGCCTCCGTCTCCGGAGGCTTTTTGGTGGCGACCGTCGCGCCTCTGGATATGGTCGCGGTGGCGAACGCGCTCCGATTGCTCGGATCGGCTCTCGGCGCTCTCGGCGGTGCCCTGGTGTTCGTCGAGTTCTTCCAGATGCCGAACTACGTCGAGTACAACCCGGAGTTTCAGGACTACCGGATCGACACCAGCCATGCCGAGGTACAGGAGCACACGTGGATCGGCCGGATCGGCGGGTTCTGTATCTCACTCGGCTTCGCGCTCCTTTTCGTCGCGACGGTCGTCGGCTGAGCGTGTCGCGGCGACGATATCCGCGCCGCTCGCGAGGGGGAAGGGACGCCCGACGATTCTCGTCCGTCTCGCTGGATGGGGTCGCAATCACGGATCGAACGGCGAATCGCCCGCGAGGGCGCGGCAGGCGCTGGGATACCTGGGGCCGTAGCTACGCCGATAGCCGCGCCATCTCGTCGTCGGTGAGGTCGATATCGGCGGCAGCCACGTTGGCTTCCAGATGGTCGACGCTCGACGTGCCGGGGATAGGCAGGATCACAGGCGACCGGTTCAGGAGCCACGCGAGCGCCACCTGTCTGGGCGTGGCCCCGTGGGCGTCCGCCACCTCGCGCAGTACGCCGGCTTTCCCTCCCAGGTCGCCGCCGCCGAGCGGGAAGTAGGGGATGAAGCCGATGCCCGCCTCTTCACAGACCGCGAGTACGTCGTCGTGGGTGCGGTCGGCGACGTTGTACTCGTTCTGTACCGTCGCGACGGGCACCACGTCGCGGGCGCGTTCCAGTTGCTCGACGGAGACGTTGCTCACGCCGACGTGGTCGATCAGGCCGCGATCACGGAGGTCGGCGAGTGCCGCCATCGACTCCTCGATGGGCACGTCGGGGTCGGGCGCGTGGTACTGATAGAGGTCGATGCTGTCGACGCCGAGACGGTCGCGACTACAGAGCGCGGCGTTGCGGAGGTAGTCGGGGTCGCCGTGGCGAAGCCAGTCGCCGTCGGGCGAGCGCAGGAGGCCGCCCTTGGTGGCGACGACCGCATCGTCGGGCGTTCCCGCCTCGCGAATGAGGCGTTCGCTGGTGCCCGGGCCGTACGCGTCGGCGGTGTCGACGAAGTCGACGCCGAGGTCGACCGCACGGTCGAGGACGCGCCGCACGGCCGCGGGATCATCGGGGTCACCCATGATTCCGGGGCCGGTGATGCGCATCGCGCCGAAGCCGAGGCGGTGGACAGTCAGGTCGCCGCCGATGTCGAACGTGTCACAGGTGCCGTCGAGCGGTCGCATGGACGCCCTTGTCCGGCCAGTCAGTTATACTGCCCGTCCGTTCCGGGCGGCGGTCGGCGGAAGCGGACGACGACTTCGGTGCCCTCGGGGTCGTTGTCACGGACGTCCACGTCGCCGCCGTAGTGGTTCATCAGCGTCTTCACCAGCGCGATGCCCCGTCCCTCGCCGGACTCGATGTCCGACTCGAACAGGTGGGCTTTCACCTCGTCGCGGATGCCCGGCCCGTCGTCGGCGATGGAGACGGTCACCGTTCGCTGGTTCCGTTCGACCGAGACGGACACCGTCGGCGCCGCCGAATCGTTGTGTTCGACCGCGTTCTGGAGGAGGTTGGTGAACACGGCGGAGACGGCACTGGTCGCCATCACGTACGCTTCGGACGGCACGTCGACCTCGAACGTCGCCGTCTCGTAGGTTTCACGGGCGGTTTCCACCTCCCGGAGAACGACCGTCGAGACGTCGGTCGGCGTCGGCGTGTGTTTTCCGGAGAAGATGTCGGCCAACTGCTTTACGTCCTCGATGAGCGACGCGATGGCGTCGCTTCGGTGTTTGATCGGCGTGAGATACTCCTCGTTCTCGTCGGTGTGCTGGGCGAGCAGCGTCGCGTACCCCTGGATCACCTGTGTCGCGTTCAACACGTTGTGTCGGAGGTGACTGTTCAGGAAGACGAGCGCATCGCGGCGGTGGTCGGCCTCGCGGGCCGCGCGGTTCGCCCGGGCGTAGTAGACGCCGGCCACGCCGCCGCCGATACCGCCGCCCGCACCCATGACGATGACGCCGAGAGCCGCCTCACCGACCGCGCGTCCCTCCGCGAGTCGGATGCCGACAGTCAGCGACGACAGGGCGGCGAAGCCGACCATGCCGCCGAGACACCACCGCACGACGATCCAGCTATCTCCGACGACGAGGTCGCTTTTCGTGAGCCAGTAACTCAGGCCGATCAGCCCCCCCGACAGGGCGAGACAGAGGCCGAGCGCGAAGAAGGGAAAGGGGCCGAGGCCGAGGGTGTTGACTTCCTTGACGAAGTTCGCAACCGCGACGACGGCGACGGCGACGCCCAGGATGGCGATCAACGCTGGAGCGTAGGCGGCGAGTCGCCGTTCCCACGCCGGTACCTCCATACCCAACGCATTGGTAACCACCTACAAAACGATTGCTTGATTCGACCCGCCGTCGGTGACTTCGACGGGTCGACATCGCCGCGGTTCTGCTGGCTTTACCTGTCTGGACGCCGAACCCTCGGGCATGAGTACGCCCACGCCGACGCGCCGCAACCGCCTCGACGAGGAGGCTAGCCCGTATCTCCAACAGCACGCCGACAACCCCGTCAACTGGCAACCGTGGGACGAGGAAGCGCTCGACGCGGCACGCGAACACGACGTGCCCATCTTCCTGTCGGTCGGCTACGCCGCCTGTCACTGGTGTCACGTGATGGAGTCGGAGAGCTTCCAGGACGAGGAAGTGGCGTCGGTGCTCAACGAGCAGTTCGTCCCGATCAAGGTGGATCGGGAGGAGCGTCCGGACGTGGATCGGGTGTATCAGACCATCTGCCAGCTCGTGTCGGGCGGCGGCGGGTGGCCGCTCTCGGTCTTTCTCACCCCCGAGGGCAAGCCCTTCTACGTGGGGACGTACTTCCCGCGGGAGCCACAGCGGGGGCGCCCCGGCTTCCTGCAACTGCTTCAGGACATCTCGCGCTCGTGGCAGGAGGATCGCGACGAAATCGAAAACCGTGCCGACCAGTGGACGACGGCGATCACGGACGAACTCGAATCGACGCCCGAGAACCCTGGCGATCCGCCCGAATCCGGCGTGCTGGACACGGCGACGGCGGCGGCGGTTCGGAGCGCCGACCGCACCCACGGCGGGTTCGGCTCCGGTGGCCCGAAGTTCCCACAGCCTCGCCGTCTCGACCTGTTGCTCCGGTCGGCGATTCTGGACGGCGACGACGCGGCCCGCGAGGTAGCGGTCGAGACGCTCGACGCCATGGCGGCCGGCGGCCTCTACGACCACGTCGGCGGCGGCTTCCACCGCTACGCCACCGACCGCGAGTGGACGGTGCCGCATTTCGAGAAGATGCTCTACGACAACGCGGAACTCCCGCGGGTGTATCTCCTGGCGGCACAGGCGACCGGCAACGACCAGTACGCCCGGGTCGCCATGGAGACCATCTCCTTTCTCGAACGCGAACTCCGTCACCCCGACGGGGGGTTTTTCAGCACGCTCGACGCCCAGAGCGCGCCGCCCGCCTCGCGCCGTGATGGCGGCGCCGACGAGGACGCGGAGGGCGCGTTCTACGTCTGGACGCCCGAGGAGGTTCACGACGCGGTCGCAGGCGAGCCAATCGAGGGCGTCGACGGCGAGACGGCGGCCGACCTGTTCTGTGATCGGTACGGCGTCGACGCCGGCGGCAACTTCGAACGCGGGACGACCGTCCTCACCGTCGCGGCGAGTTACGCCGACCTCGCCGACGCCTACGACCGTCCGGTCGAGACGGTCGAACGGGTGCTCATGACCGCCCGTACCCGCGCGTTCGACGCGCGGTCTGAACGCCCCCGGCCAGCCCGCGACGAGAAGGTGCTGGCGGGGTGGAACGGCCTCGCCATCTCCGCCGTGGCGGCGGGCGCACGCGCCCTCGACCCGGCGCTTGCCGGCCTCGCGACCGACGCGCTCGACTTCGTTCGCGACTCCCTCTGGGACGAGGAGGCGAACCGCCTCTCGCGGCGGTACAAGTCGGGCGACGTGCAGGTCGACGGCTACCTCGACGACTACGCCTTTCTCGCGACGGGCGCGTTCGACTGCTATCAGGTGACCGGCGACGTCGAGCAACTGGCCTTCGCGGTCGACCTCGCACGCGTCATCCGGACGGAGTTCTGGGACGAGGCGGCAGGAACGCTCTACTACACGCCCGAGAGCGGCGAGGGACTGGTCACCCGGCCACAGGAGTTGAACGACCAGTCGACGCCGTCGAGTCTGGGCGTCGCGGCCCGCCTGTTCGACGACCTCGACCTCTTCGTTCCGAACGAGGACTTCGGCGCGGTGACCGAGCGTCTGCTGTCGACTCACGCCGACCGCATCCAGGGGAACCCGCTCGAACACGCGTCGCTCGCGCTCGCGGCGGACGCTCACACTCGCGGCTCCGTGGAACTGACGCTCGCGGCCGACGAACTCCCGGCGTCGTGGCGAGAGACGTTGGCGGCGACGCCGCTTCCGACGGGCGTCGTCGCGCCGCGACCGGCCGATGACGACGCTCTCGACGGTTGGCTAGACGCCCTCGGCGTCGACGAGGCGCCCCCGATCTGGGCGAACCGCGACGCCCGTGATGGTGACCCGACCGCCTACGCCTGCCGGGACTTCACCTGCTCGCCGCCGCAGTCGACCCTCGACGCGGCGCTGTCGTGGCTGGCCGACCGGTAATCACTCGCCGTCGGCGCCGTCCCCGCTTTCGTCCGTGTCGTCGTCCGCACCCGCACGCGGCCCCGCCTCCACGAGTCTGCGCACGACCAGTGTCGGCGTCAACGATTCGTCGGCGAGGCGCTGGGGGAAGTCGCCGAACACCCGATCCAGCAGTTCCGGCTCGCTCTCACCGACGACGACGAGGTCGAACTCGCTCGCGACGGCGATCACGTCTCGCTCCGGCGTCTCGGTCACGTCGACCCGCGTGGTGATGGCCGCGGCGTCGACGCCGCGGTCGACGAGTCGCGATCCGAAGTCGGAGAGCAGGTCGGCCGCCGCGTCACGGTCGGCCGCCGACGCAGTGGCGTGGTAGAGGGTGACGGGCAGGCCGGTGTCGGCGACCAGCAGTGAGACGACGCCGGCGATACGGTCGAGGTTGATCGCCGCCGAGAGGGCGACGAGGACGCGGTCGACCGCCGGTGCGGGGTTCGACAGGAGGATCGATCCTGCGTCCTCCTCGACGGCGACGCGTTCGATGGTCGTCGTGGCGTCGTGGGTGAACACTAGGCGCGTCTCGACCGACCCGCCCGCGGCGTCGACGGAGTCACGCAAATCGTCGAGTTCCGTTCGTGCGCGCTCCTCGAACTGGAGGCGTGCCTGCCCGGGCGCGGTCTGTTCGGGGACGACGTGGTAGCCGAGGAGGACGATTGGCACGGGTGCGAGCGTCTCGATCAGTGCGGACGGAACGCTCTCGCCTTCGAGGACGCGCACCGGGACGAGGACGGGCCGAGTCATCCGAGCGCACCCCCGAGGCGAACGTTCCGCGCGTAGGCGTAGTACCAGCCGACTGCGGCGACCATCACCGCCAGGCCGATGATCTGCGACCTGAGGGACATGAGCAGGAGGAGTCCGAAACTCGCCAGCGCACCGACAGCGGGGAGCCAGGGAACGCCGGGCATCCGAAAGGCGGGGTCGTACCACTCGGGGTCGCGCCGACGGACGACCACTAGCGTCACGCAGATCAGGCCGTACATCACCAAATGGAGAAACGAGGCCACCTCCGCGAGGACGGCCACCTCACCCCAGGCGACGAGGACGAGCACCGGTCCGCCGGCCAGCGTCAACGCGATGTGGGGCGTGCCGTATCGGAAGTTGAGCCGACTCGCCCACGACGGTATGAGGGCGTCACGGCTCAGCGCGTACACTGCCCGCGACGAGCTCAGGATGGAGGCGTTGGCGCTGGAGACGGTCGCCAGGAGCCCCGCAACGAGGATAACGATTGCTCCGACGGGGCCGATGTAGCTCCGGGCGACGTCCACGAGAGCCGTCTCGCCGAACCTCGCCAGCTGCTCGCTCCCGAAGGCGCTGGTCGCCACCAGCACCGTCGCGACGTTGAGGACGGCCACCACGAGGACGGAGCCGATCATCGCCAGCGGGAGGTTCCGGCCGGGGTCTTTCATGTCGCCCGCGACGGTCGCCACCTGCGCGAAGCCGAGGTAGGCCGTGAACACGAACGCAGCCGTCGTGAAGACCGGCGGAACGCCGAACCGGAAAAACACCTCGGGCGCCGTCCGACGCCCGAAGATACCGGCGGCGTCGAGGCCGCCGTAGACGAGAAAGACCGTGAGGATGGCGAGCAGTGCGCTGACGACGAGGTTCTGGACGGCGGCGCTGTTCTCGGTGCCGCCGACGGAGACGGCCGTCAGGAGGACGCCGGTACCGAGGGCGAGGGCCGTCGGCGGCCACGCGCTGGCGACGGCCACGCCCACCTCGGCGAGGACGCCCGCGGCGTACTGGCCGAAGCCGACGAGGTAGAACCCGGAGGCGAAGACGAGGCCAAGCCAGAGACCGAGGCCGACGGCGGCGCCGTAGGGAGCGCCGAGTACCCGCGAGACGTAGTAGTAGCCGCCGCCGCTCCGTGGCATCGCCGTCGCCAGTTCGGAGCAGGGGACGGCGACGAGGAGGGCGACGACGGCGCCGAGAGCGAACGAGGCCGCGGCCGCTGGCCCCGCCCGCCCGGCTGCCAGACCGGGGAAGACGAAGATGCCGGCGCCGACCATCGTCCCGACGCCGATGGCGAGGCCGCCGGTGATCCCGATAGTGCGTTCGAGTTCGACGCCGCCGGCATGTACCGTCGCCGTGGCCGTCGTTTCGCCAGCCTCGACGACCGGCGACTCCCCCTCGACGTTCGCGTTTGCCGGAGCGACGGATTCCGTCCCCGTCTCCGTCGTCGTCCGATCCATGTTCGGTATCGTGGTATCGTATCAGCAGGGACAAAAAAGCGCTCGCCGTTGTCGGCGAGCGAGAATCGCCAGTTACAGTTCCGCGCGTTCGTCGTGGGCGTCGATTCGCTCGGCGAGATACTCGGCGATGGACGCAGGTTCCTCCTCGACGAAGCGGGCGATTTCCTCGCCATCGCGCTCGACGACGACGGTCGGGATATACTCGATTCCGTACTCGTCGACGCCCTCGCCCTGCTTGTCGTCGTCGACGGGGAACTGCTCGATGCGTTCGTCGGGGACACCCGCGGCGTCCAAGGCGGCGGCGAAGGCCGGCAACCGTCCTTGACAGTCGCCACACCAGTCGGCGCCCCAGACGAGATACGTCAGTCCCTCGCGTCCGAGGGCGTCGAGTACGCCTTCGTCTCCGTTCCACTCGGCGGTCGGTTCCATCGTTTCCAGCGCCATACGGGAAGATACCACGTCCATGGTGTTAACCTCCGCGTTCGTCGCCGAACGCCCGACTGCGTCACCCGTCGGTGAAGCAGTGCGGGCTGGCGACGGTCGAGGATCTGCGACACCTCATCTCCGAGGTCTGGACGCGGCGCGAGTCGTCCCGAAGCGGTACGTGCGACGTTTCTATCACGTCCTGGTTCACGAACCGCGCGACGCGGGGGTTCACACCGGCATCGGGTCGGGTGCGGCGCGCGGGACGCAGTTCGACGGCTTCTGGGTCGATCTCCCGACGGACGCCACCGTCGCTCTCGATCTCGACGACTCCCGCCACACGCTGACGGGCGCGGCCAGCGATCAGGGCTCCTCGGGTGCCGCCGCCGACTGATTCGTCGGCCTACCGCCAGGCGAACCACCGGCGGAGCCGCGAGGCGATACCCAGATCCCGCTTGGCCATGATGACCCGACCGGAGGCCTCACGGCCGACCGTCTCGGGGATGGCGCCGAAGACGAGTTGCTGGAGGACGCCCTCGCGCGTCGCGCCGATGATCGTCAGGTCGTAGTCGGCAGTTTCGGCGACGATGGCCGCAGCCACGTCTTCGTCCTCGACCAGTTCGGTTTCGTATGCCACGTCGTCGAGGAGGCGCCCCGTCTCGTCGAGTGAGACGTGTGCCAGTTCGTGGCCCTTCTCGTCGTCGGGGTCGACGACCTGGAGGACGGTGATGTGCGCCCCCGTCGTGTGAGCGATGGCGCGGGCGACTTCCGCGGCGTAGCGGGCGTGGGGACCGCCGGCCGTCGGCAGGAGGATGGAGTCGATATCGCCGTCGGCGCCGATGCGTTCGACCAGTACGTCGCAGTCCGCCTCCCGAACCACGGTGTCGACGGTCGATCCCACGACCACGTCGCGTCGGCGGGGGGACTGCCCGCGCCATCCGAGCAAGACCGAGTCGGAGTCGTGCTGGGTGATGGTGTGGAGGATGGCCTGATCGACGTGGTGGCCCACGCGGACGATGCCGTTGACGGGCACGTCGGTGTCGCCGCCGCCCGCCTCGACGGCCATCGCCCGGTCGAGGATCTCACGACGCTCGGCGGCCTGTTCCCGGCCCTCCGAGAGCGGCGTCTGTTCGGGGAGGGTGACGACCGAGAGGACGAGCACTTCGCCGTTCTCGTCGGCCGCGATATCGCGTGCCGTGCGCATGAGCTGTTCGGCGTGATCGGGGTTGGCGATGGGGACGAGGATCTGGTAGTCACGATTCGCGGGGTGGGCCTGGTGGACGACGGTCGGTGCCTCGCGTTCGATCTCCGCCTCGGACGTGGTTCCGACGAAGGCGAACCAGACTCCGGCACCGATCACCTCCGCGAACAGGCCGAAAACGAACGCGCCGGGTTCGACGTTGATCATGAGCACCAGGTTCGCGAGGATGGCGACGATGGGGACGTACGGCACGCCGGGCACGGTGAACTCGCGGTCGATGTCGGGATATTTCCGGCGGGATCGGACGATGGCGAAGTTCACCACGATGAGGCCGGTCAGGAGCATGAAGTCGGCGAAGTGGGCGATGGCCTCGATTCCCATGTGGAAGGCGATGACGCCGGTGTGGATCGTCGTCGATTCGAACACCACACGCGGGAGGACGGTGAAAAAGAAGATGAAGAAGGTGATCAGCCCGCCGGTCAGCAACACCGACCAGTAGGGAGTGTTGAAGGTGTCGTGCAGTGATTCGAAGCGGTCGGGGAGGTGATCCCGGCGGCTCATCGCCAGTTTCACGCGCGACCCCGCGAGGATGGTCGCGTTCGCCGCCGACAGCATCGAGAACAGGGCGCCGACGATGATGACGTAGAAGCCGACGTTGCCGAGGTAGAAGGACGCGGCGTAACCCATGGCGAGTTCACCGTTTTCGGCGATGAAGGACTGGGCACCGGCGGAGTCAGCGACGCCGTCGACGACCCGTATCAGCAGGTCGAGGTAGGCGGGGTTGTTGATCGCGAGCGTCACGACGAGGACGACGAGCGCGTACACGACTGTCACGAAGCCCATCGAGAAGAAGATGGCGCGGGGGACGTTTCGCCCGGGTTCCTCGATCTCTTCTGCGTTGGTCGCAATCGCCTCGAAGCCGAAGAAGGTGATGAACACGAGCGCCGAGGTGAGGCCGATATCGCGGTACTCGGTGAGGTTGTCGGTGACCGACTGCTGGATGGTGGCGGCGTCGAACGCCTGCAAGCCGCCGTAGAGGAAGACGACGATGAGCGCCACCTTCAGAACGGTCACGACGATCTGGAACTGGCCGGACTCCTCGGTGCCTTTGAGGTTCACCCCCACCAACAGGGCGAGGATGATGAGTCCGGAGATCCAGAACGGGAGCGCATTCCCCACCCCGCTGGCGATCAGGGGAACGATGAATCGGTCGAACCAGTCGGAGAAGGAGGCGAGATAGAACGCGGCGCTGGCCGGATAGCCGAGGATCATCGACCATCCGACGATGTAGGTTAGATCGGAGTCGAACGTGTTGGAGACGTAGGCGTAGCCGCCGCCGGATTCGGGGTAGATCGAGGCGAACTCGGCGTACGCGAAGGCGGTAAACGAAGCGACGACCGCCGCGATGACGAACGCGACGATGGCCATCGCACCGACGTTGCTAACCGCGAGACCGGAGAGAACGAAAATCCCGGCCGCAATCATCGTTCCGACACCGAGCGCGATGGCGCCGACGATACCGATGTCTCGGTCGAGTTCCGTCTCCACACTCGTTCCTTCGCCACTCATAGGCATCCGACGACATCCCAGGGGGAAAAATCCCTCCGAACCGAAAGCCGGAACGCGACCGAGACTGAGCCGCTAGCTATTCCTATCCGGCGACCGGGGGTTCGGACGAACGAGATGGTCGAGGAACCCGAGGATAACCCGTACGTGCGTGATCCGGACACGTCGTTCACGCCGGTCGAGGAGTTGAGCGAGGCCGATGCCCGCGAACAGGTCGAGCGCCTACGCGAGGCCATCGAGTATCACGACTACCGCTACTACGTCGAGAACGACCCGGTGATCTCCGATCCGGCCTACGACACCCTGTTCGACCGCCTCCAGCGACTCGAAGACGCGTTCGACCTCCACGACGAGAACTCGCCCACCCGACGCGTGGGGGGCGAACCGCTCGACGAACTGGAGACGGTCGACCACGTCGCGCCCCTGTTGAGCCTGCAGTCCTCGGGCGACGAGTCGCAGATCCGCGAGTTCGACCGCCGCATCCGCGAGGCCGTCGGCGACGTGGACTACTCCGCGGAGCCGAAGTTCGACGGCTTCTCCGTCGAGGTGGTGTACGAGGACGGCGCCTTCGACCGGGCAGTCACCCGCGGCGACGGCCAGGAGGGCGAGGACGTCTCCGCGAACGTCCGTACCATCGGAAGCGTTCCCTTGCACCTGCCGGACGCCCCTGATCTCCTCGCGGTTCGGGGTGAGGTGTACATGCCCCGGTCGGGCTTTCAGGAACTGAACGAACGCCGGCTCGAACGCGGCGACGACCCCTTCGCCAACCCGCGGAACGCCGCGGCGGGGACGGTGCGTCTCCTCGACCCGGAAACGGTCGCTGACCGCCCCCTCGACGTGTTCTTCTACGACGTGATCGACACCTCGGCAGACCTCGGCTCCCAGACGGAGGCTGCCGACCTGCTCCGCGAACAGGGCTTCCGCGTCAACGACGAGACGACGGTCGTCGACGACGTGGACGCGGTGGTCGACTACCGCGACCGCCTCATGGAGAAACGCGACGACTTGGAGTACGAAATCGACGGCGTCGTCGCCAAGGTGGTCGACTTCGACGCCCGGGAGGAGCTCGGATCGACCGCACGCCACCCGCGGTGGGCCTTCGCCTACAAGTTTCCCCCGCGCACCGGCGAGACGACCGTCGAACGCATCGTCGTCCAGGTGGGACGGACGGGCAAACTGACGCCAGTGGCCCTGCTCGATCCCGTCGACGTACAGGGAGTCACGATCAGCCGGGCGACGCTCCACAACGCCACGCAGATCCACGAGCTGGGAGTGTCCGAGGGGGCGACCGTACGGATCGAACGCGCGGGCGACGTGATCCCCGAGGTGGCCGAGGTGGTCGACGGCGAGGCGGGCGAAACCAGCTTCGAGATGCCCGACACCTGTCCCGCCTGTGGCGGTCCCGTGGCCCGAGAGGGCGAACACCACTACTGTACGAACGCGTCGTGTCCGGCGCGACTCCGCCGGTCGATACAGCATTTCTGCTCGCGTGATGCGATGGACATCGAGGGGGTCGGCGAACGCGCCGCCGACCAACTCGTCGATGCGGGGCTCGTCTCCTCGGTCGCCGACCTCTACGACCTCGACCGGGCGGAACTGACCGACCTGGAGGGCTGGGGCGAGCGCTCCGCGGAGCAGCTCCTCGACGAACTGGAGGCGAGCACGGACGTCGACCTCGGCACGTTCGTCTATGCGCTCGGTATCCGTCACGTCGGTACGGAGCGGGCGCGGGCGCTCGCCGCGGCGTTCTCCCTCGACGAACTGATGGACGCGAGCGTCGAGGATCTGCGGTCGGTCGAGGACGTGGGGCCGGAAGTCGCCGAGGCGGTCGTCTCCTACTTCGACACCGAGGAGAACGTGGAGATGGTCGAGCGACTGCTGGACGCGGGTATCTCTCCCGAACGCCGGGAGCGCGGCGACGAACTCGACGGACTGACGCTCGTCTTTACCGGCAGCGTCCCCGGCTACACCCGGTCGGAGCTGACCGACCTCCTCGAAACCCACGGCGCGAACGTCACGTCGTCGGTCAGCGGCGAGACGGACTACCTCGTGGTCGGCGAAAACCCCGGCACGCGAAAACGGGAGCAGGCCGAGGAGGCGGGCGTCGAGACGCTCGACCCCGACGCGTTCGAGGAGCGCATCCTCTCGGAGATTTAGCGGCGCCCGGGCGTCGGCGGCGCCGACCGCTTGTGTTCGGAGTCGTCGATCATCGACGCAAACCGGCGCACCGTCGCTTCGTCGGCGTCGACCCGTCGCGCCGTCTCGGCGACCGAGCGGCCGTCGTCGACCAGCGACCGGAGGATCGGATCGATGGTGGCGTAGGTGGCACCGAGTTCGCCCGCGTCCGTCTGTCCTTCCCAGAGTTCGGCCGACGGCGTCTTCTCGGCGAAGGCGTCGAGGCCGAGCGCCCGGGCGATGTCGTACACTTCCGTCTTGTAGTGGTCGGCGAGAACGCGAACGTCGGCGGCGCCGTCGCCGTACTTGGTGTAGTAGCCGAGGAGGTGTTCGGAGCGGTTGGTCGCGCCGAGGACGAGCAGGTCGTTCCGGTTGGCGGCGAGATAGAGGTAGACCGCCCGGAGGCGCGCCTGGAGGTTGCCGGCGGTCACCCGATCCAGGTCGGCCGCGCCGTAGGACTCTCGGACGAGGTCGACTGCCGGTTCGATGTTCACCTCGCGGCGCTCGATCCCCAGGTCGTCACACAGGTCGTGTGCGTCGGCGACGTTCGCCTCGTCGCTCGGCGCGGCGGGGAGGAGCAGTCCCAGGACGGCGTCGGCGCCGACGGCACGAACCGCGAGCGTGACGGCCACCGCGGAGTCGACGCCGCCGCTCACGCCGACGACGTAGCCGTCGGTGCCAGCCGCCGCGTGCCGGTCTGCGAGAAAGTCAGTCAGGTGGTCGACGGTACGGTCGGGATCGATGCTCACGGCACCGACGAGGGCTGCGACCGCCCTAAGTGTGGTGTCGACCTGCCGGCTTCCATCACCGATTTACGCGCCGGCCGCGAACCGGGCGTCCATGCACGACAGCATCCTCGAGACTATCGGCTCGCCGCTGGTGCGGATCGACGCCCCGCCGGGGACGACCGTGGCGGCGAAAATCGAGTCGAAAAATCCCGGGGGCTCCGCGAAGGATCGCCCGGCGAAGGCGATGGTCGAGGCCGCGGAGCGGGCGGGCGAACTCGAACCCGGGGACACCATCGTCGAGCCGACCAGCGGGAACACGGGGATCGGCCTCGCCGTCGTCGGCGCCGCCAAGGGGTACGACGTACGGATCGTGATGCCGGCCTCCAAGTCGCCGGAGCGTCGTCAGATTATGCGTGCGTACGGCGCCGAGGTCGAACTCGTCGACGGCGAGATGACCGAAGCGCGGGAGCGTGCCGACGAACTCGAAGCCCAGGGCATGGTGCAGATGCACCAGTTCGAGAACCCCGCGAACCCGAAGGCTCATTACCGCACGACGGGGCCGGAGATCCTCGAACAGACGGATCGCCGGATCGACGCCCTGGCCTGTGGCGTCGGCACTGGCGGCACCATCTCGGGGACTGGCCGCCGTCTCAGGGAGGAGTACCCCGAGATGTCGGTCGTGGGCGTCCAGCCCGAATCCAACCGGTTTCTGACCGGCGATCCGGGCGAAGACGACTTCCAGGGAATGGGGCCGGGGTTCGTCGCCGAAAACGTCGACCGCGACCTACTCGACGGCGTGGAGGACGTGTCGCTGTCGGCCGCGGAAGCGGAGTGCCGGCGTCTCGCCCGCGAGGAAGGCATCCTGGTCGGGCAGTCGAGCGGTGCGTCGAGCATCGGCGCCAAGCGGGTGGCCGACCGACTGGCCGACGAGGTGGACGATCCCCTGGTCGTGACGGTGTTCTGGGACAGCGGCGAGCGCTACATGTCGACCGGGCTGTTCGACTAGTCGCCGAACTCGGCTTCGGTCACGCGGGCGACGACCGTATCGTCGACGGGGCGGAGGTCGTACTCGGGCACCGCGCCGTCAACGCGCGTGGCGTACAGCGGTTCGACGAGTTCGTCGTCGATCAGGCCGTACACCCGGAGGAACTGCCCGGTTGCGTCGGGGTCGATGTCGCCGTCGCGTACCTGGCTGGCCAGATCACGCGAGAGCCACTCCTCGGTCGAGATGCTCGGCTCGCGAACCAGCGCGCAGTCAGCAAAGCGCACGAGATACCAGTTCAGGTCGTTCAGCAGGGAGACGGCGGCCCCGAGGCTGACGGTGTCGACCGCGACGGCGTTGGCGAAGGGTTCGTGGAGGTCGTAGGTGGCGAGTGCCGCCCGTGCCGTCTCCCGCGAGAGGAGTTCGTATCGGAGGTCGATGTCGTCCGTCCCGACGAGACACACCTGCGTCACGCACGTGTGATTGGTACACTCCGATAAAGCGGTTGCGCCGGTGTGCATCGGGCGTTGGTCGTCGTTCCGGAACGACCGCGTCCGACGGTGCCGTCGTGACGGGACGCCCCGTCAGGCTTCCGAGGCACAGTCGACGGTGTGCATCCGGTCGACGGCGGCCGCCGCGCGGTCGAACAGGTCGTCGGGTTCGGCTGCGACTACCGCGTCGAGCGTCGCCCTCGTCTCGGGGTGGGACGGCGCAAGGCGCTCACACCCGACCGGAATCGCGGAGTCCTCGTGAGTGTCGATGGCGCGTGCGCGGGCGAGGATGTCGGGCTTGTCCCACGCGAACAGCGGGCGGTGGACGGGACAGTCGACCGCCGCGTCGGTGACCGCGAGGTTGGCGGCGGTCTGACTCGACTTCTGCCCCAGCGCCTCGCCGGTGACGACGCCGGCCGCGCCCTCGCGGTCGGCGACGAGTTCACCGATCTTCAGGAGCGCCCGCCGCCACGAGAGCATCCGGGTGTCCCCGACGCGGTCGACCAGCAACTCGGCGATGTCGCCGCCGGGGACGATCCGGGGACGGCAGTCGAAGTTGGGCGCGTAGCGCGCGAGTCGGCGGACGGTCGCGACCGCCCGCGCCTCGTGGTCGGGACCGCCGTAGACGCCGAGGCCGACGTAGACGGGGACGATGGGCGATCCGCGCCGCATCGCTTCGTAGGCCGCGACGGGGGAGTCGTGGCCGCCGCTGACGAGAGCGACCAGCGGGGCCTGCGTGCCGAGTGGAAGCCCGCCCGGCCCCTCGTAGGTCGTCGCCGAGACGTGGGCGCTCCCGGCACGTACCTCGACGTGGTAAGTGCGGTCGGGGTCGTCGAGGTCGACCGTCGCGTCGGTGGCGTCGCCGACGGCCTGCCCGCCCTCGCGTTCCAGGTCGCGACTCGTGAACTCGTGGGCGTCGGCGTCGCCGACGCGACGGGCGCGAACGGCGTAGGTGTCGGCCGCGGACGCATCACGGGCGAGTTCCGCGAGCGTCGACGCGATGGCGTCGGGGTTGGCGGGACAGTGAACGCCCGGGCGCGCCCAGACGACACCCATGGCGTCGGCGGCGACGGCGGCGGCGCGATCCGGATCGGCGGTGTGGACGACGATCCGTGCCCATTCGCGGTCGACCGTCGCGGCGACGCCACGGTCGTCGAGGAGGGCGGCGACGTTGTCGCGGAGGCGACGCGCCATCTTGATGCGAACCTCGCGGCTCTTGGTTCCGATGTCGCCGAAGCTCACGAGGACGGTTTCGGCGTCGGTGGTGGCGTCGGCGCCACCGCGGGAATCGGCGTCGCGGTCGGGGTCGTCCACGGTTACGATAGCCGTAGACCGTCGGAGTACTAGGGTGGTTCGATCCACGCCAGCCACCGAGTCTGTGGAGGGCCGGCCCCGCGTGGCTGGACGCCCGCGCGACCGACGGCGTTTCAGAAGGTGCGGATGTCGCCGTCGATGACGTCCTGGGTCACGTCGGTCACGTCGGCGAGTTCGCGGTCGACGATGGCTTCGATGTCGGCCTCGATGTCGGCGAGGGCGACATCGTCCTCGGTGACGACGAACGTGTCGGCGACGTGCGGGCGGTCGATGGGGCGGCCGATCTGGCTGAGCAGGCGCACTCGCAGGTCGCGGATGCCGTCCACCTCGTCGACGACCTGTTCGGCGATGCGCGTGCTGAGGAGGTTGTAGATCTTGCCGATATGGTTGACGGGGTTCTTGCCGCTGGTGGCCTCCATGCTCATCGGTCGGTTGGGGGTGATGAGGCCGTTCGCGCGGTTGCCGCGACCGACCGACCCATCGTCGCCCTGTTCGGCGCTCGTGCCAGTCGTCGTCAGGTAGATGGCGCCCTCGTCGTAGTCGTCGGCAGTGTTGACCTCGACGGCGACGGTGCGGTCGGTGTGATCCTCGGCGAGGTCGGTGACGGCTTCGCGGACGTTCGCCACCGCGTCGCGGTAGTCCGCCATCCCCGAGAGATAGCGGTCGATCATCGCCGCCGCCACAGTGAGGTCGATGTGGTCGCCCTCGCGTTTGCCCATGATCTTCACGTCCGGGCCGAGTTCGGGATTCTCCTCGGCGTAGGGGCCGTTGAGATACTCCTCGGCGTCGAGGACGATCCGCTCGGTTTCGGTCAAGGGTGCGTGACCGACGCCGAAACTCGTGTCGTTGGCCATCGGGACGGCGGCGCCGTCCTCGCCGAAGACGGTCTGGAGGTCGCCGCTTCCCTCGCCGAGACGAACGTCGACCACCACGTCGGTGCCGAACTCCAGTTCAGGGACGACCTCGCCGAGGTAGTCGCGGGCGGCACGGTGGGCCACCGAGTCGACGGGGAGGGTGTACTCGGTGCCGTCGTCGTCGACGTAGTGACGGGTCGCCCGCCCGACCAGCAACACGTAGATCGGTTCGACCACCTCGCCGCCGCCGAACGCGGGAGCGGCGTTGCCCGCGGCCAACTGCGTCTCGTCGGTGTTGTAATGCAACACTTCGCCCACACGGTCGAGATAGAGGTTCGAGAGCGCACGCGAGACGTTCTCGGCGATGCCGTCACAGAGGGAGTCGGGATGGCCGATCCCTTTCCGCTCGACGATCTCCACCTCCTGGTCCTCGACCGCTCGCCGGTCGACGGACTCGATACGGATGTTCCGATCGCTCATCGTCCGGAGTTCTCGTCGCCGGATGCTATAACTTGCGGAAACCTTTCTCGGCGGGAGTATTACTCTGAAGAATCTAACAGGAGACCGAGATAGGAGGTGCGGATCTGTGCCTCGGGGTCGAGACCGAGGTCACGGAGGCGGTCGACGGCGCCCTCGCGGGCCGTCTCGACCGCCGACTCCCCTACCTCGCGTTCGATTTCGACGAACTCGCCGAGATCACCGACCGTGTCCAGTGTGACGGTGTAGTCGCCGAGGGCGTACCGTTCGCGCTCCTTCTCGACGACCGCGGCGGGCGAGAACCCGAGCGCGTCGAGGATCGAGTCCATCCGGTCGCCGTCGTCGACGCCCGTCTCGACCTCGCGGCGGGTCTTGGAAGCCGCTTCCACGAGCGGTCCTTTGTACGTGATCCGCGTCGCCGTCCCGTCGCGTTCCTCCCGGCGGAGGCGGAGGGCTTCGTCCGTCTCGGCGAAGTCGCGATGCGGGGCATCGTAGTAGGTGTCGACCTGCCTGACGGTGTCGGTGTGTTCCGCGCCGAGTTCCGACAGCCGTTCGCGAACCGCGTCGTGGGTCGCCCGAACCTTCAGTTCGACCTCGTACATACGCGCTCCCTCGCGTTCGGTGCCGAAAAAGACCGGCATCGCCGGACGGATGGGAAACGTGATTCTTAAGGGTCGCACGGGAGTTGTGGAGTGTATGAGTGACGAACAGGCCGAATCGGCCGACGAGCCGGTTGACGCCGACACGGCCGATGACCCCGACGCGGAGACAGAAACCGAGACCGAGTCCGAGGAGGCGTCCGGCCTGCAGGACGGCGACTTCGTCCGGATCGAATACACCGTTCGCACCGCAGACGACGGCCAGGTCGTCGATACGACCCGCGAGGACGTCGCCGAGGAAGCGGGCATCGACGAGGAGGATCACGAGTTCGAGCCCCGAACCATCGTCATCGGTGCCGGCCACGTCTTCCAGTCGGTCGACGACGACCTGATCGGCAAGGAAATCGGCGACACCGCGACCGTTCACGTCGACGCCAGCGAGGCGTTCGGCGAGTTCGACCCTGACGACGTTCGCACCGTCAGCGCCGAGAAGATCGACGAGGACGACCGCTACCCCGGCGCCCACGTCAACGTCGACGGCCAGCAGGGCCACGTCGAGACGATCATCGGCGGCCGCGCACGCGTCGACTTCAACCACCCGCTGGCCGGCGAAGACCTCGAATACGAGTACGAAATCGTCGACGTAGTCGACGACCGCGAGGAACAGGCCAAGGGGCTCCTCGGGATGTATCTCGACCACGCGCCCGAGGTGTGGATCGAGACCGACGAAGTCGAAGAGGAAGTCCAGGTCGAAGTCGAGGGCGAGGAGGAAGACGAGGAGCCCGAATACGAGACGGAGACCCAGACGGTCGAAAAGGAGACCCTGTACATCGAGGCCACGCCGCAGATGACGATGAACCAGCAGTGGCTCTTCCAGAAACAGCAGGTCGCCCAGCAGATCATGGATCGACTCGACCTCGACCGCGTCATCGTCCAGGAGATCATCGACGGCATGGGCGGCATGATGGGCGGTATGGGCGGCATGATGGGCGGTATGGGCGGCGCCGGTGGCGCCGATGTCGAGGAAGCCCTCGAAGACGTGGACGTCGACGCCGACGAAATCGTCGAGGAACTCGAAGAAGGCGACGTCGACCTCGAGGAGTAGCGTTTCCCCTCGACGATCATGGAACTGCCAGAGGAGGTGGCGACGGATCTCCGCGTCGCGGCCGTCGCCGCCGGCTGTACCGTTGCGCTATCGCTCGCGCTTCGGTTCGGGTTCGGCGTGTCCGCGAGCCCGTTGCTTCGCCTCTCCCCGGTCGCAACCTACTTCGGCTACCTGTTTCTCGGCAAGGGTGCGACAGGCAGTGCGTTCGAGAATCCGCGGCTCTGGATGCTCGCAACCGTCGCCGTAACCGTCGCGACGGCCGTCTACGTCGTCGGTTAGGCGATGTCGCGGCTGGTGTCGATGGTGACGCCGTCGGTGAGTTTGAGTTTGATCGTCTCTTCGAGGGCGCCGCCGCCGCGGAACTTCGGCACCGCGAGTCGGTTGACGATCTGTGACCCGCTTGTGTCGGTTCGGAGGTCGAACACTACGTCGGCCATGTGTTTCGTGAGCGCCCGATTCGGGGTGTCGTCGCCGTGCATCGCGTGCAACACGGCTATCGACCCGGTGTTGACCATGTGTGTCTGGAGGTCGTTGAGAAATCGGCGATACCGGGTCGGATCGGTGTCCTCCAGCGGGTCGACCACGTCGACCAGGAGGTTCGCGCTCTCGGGCAGGTCTTTCACGAGGCGCGTAGCGTTGTCGATGGGGGGATAGTCTCCCGCGTCACGAACCGATAGCCGGTCGATACCCCCCCGATAGCGGTCGATGGCGTCGCGCACCGCCTGCTCGGAGCGCACGGTCGTCACGTACAGCGTCCCGCGGGCGGCCGCGATTTCGTACAGTAGTGACTCCGACTGGCTTGCCGGATCCGCACTCAACAGCAGGATACTCCCCGGGGGAATTCCCCCGCCGAGCTGTCTGTCGAGGACGGAGATGCCCGTCGGGAGACGATCCGCCATGCCTACGTATACGACAGGGCATCATAATATGTCTTCTCCCAGATTCTCGGCGAGACGGCGGTATGCGGCGCGAACGCTTCCGTCGCGGAGGACGGGCGGGTCGCCCGTCGGCACCGACGCCACCATCGGACAGTCGAGCAGGTCGACCACCGCGTCCGGCACCGCCCGCGTGCGGGTCACCACGGCGCCACACACCGGCGCATCGAGGGCGCGGGCCATGGCGGCCGTCTTCGCGGCGTCCCGGAGCGCCGGCGCACAGAGCGTCGTGACGACGAGGGTCGCGTCGGCGGCCCGAAGCGGCGCGGCGGCGTCGGGGCCGGCACCCGCCGGGCAGTCCACGACCACCCGGCAGTCGCTGGCGGCCAGTCTGGTCAGCGAGCGGTCGATAGCGTCCGGGTCGTCGTCACCGATGCGGGGCGCGGGGAGCACCGTCACGGCGCCGTCCTCGGGGTGAGGCTGGGCGGCGGCGACGGCACGCGACCCGCGGTCGAGTGCGGCGAGCGTGGGAGTTCGATCCACGCCCGCGAGGGCGTGCAGGTTCGGCATGTCGGGGTCGGCGTCGGCCGCGACGACCGACCCGTCGAGCGCCGCCGACAGTCCGAGCGCCGTGGTCGTCTTGCCGACTCCTCCCTTGCCTCCGGCGATGGCGAGCATGGGGCGAGGTGGCTCGTTCCCCGGTTTGAATGCCCGGATCGACGGGCGGCCGCTTCTCCGACTCGCCGCCCGCACCGGGACGCCCGAACAGCACGATTACTTGTCGAATTATCCGGGAGAACGAAGTTGTGGTTAGCTATTCGGGCGGTTCGACTCCGCCGATGGGATCTCAGCACGACACGCGAGGCAGCGGCCGCGTGCCGCCTCAGTCGTGACAGCACCCGCCGGCTTCGCCGCCGAAGTCGACGGCAAGCGGGTCGGAGATGGCGCGGTTGATCTCTTCGAGTTGGCTCTGGAGCGCCTCCTGTGCGTTCAGATACTCCTCCATCACGGGCAGGTTGTGGAGGTCGTTCTGGGCTTGCTGGAGCTTCGCGACGTGTTCCTGTGTCGCCTCGCCCGTCTCACGAGCGGTGACGAACTCGTCGCGGAGGCGTTCGACCTCGGCGATTTTCTCTTGGGCCTCGTTGTCGTTCTCGACGGCGGTTTTCGCCTCCTCGAATCGCTCGTAGGCTGGCGACTCGGCGATGGCTTCGCCGAGTTCCTGACCCAGGTCTTCCAGTTGCGACACGGACGTGCTCATACCCTCCCTTGCGCTCGCGCTCGCTTCAATGTGCCGTCTCAGGACAGGGGTTTATCTACCAGTCGACCCTGGCACCCCGGTATGGAAACCGACACACGCGTCGGGGTCGACGTCGGTGGCACGTTCACCGACGTCGTCGTGGCCGGCGCGGACGGACTCGCGATGCTGAAGGTTCCCTCCACGCCGGACGCCCCGGATCGGGGCGTGCTCGACGGCCTCGACGCGGCCGGCACGGACGCCGACCTCGATCCGTCGGCGGTCGGCTTTTTCGCCCACGGAACCACCGTCGCCACGAACGCCCTTCTGGAGCGAGAGTGGGCCGAGACGGCGCTGGTGACGACTGACGGCTTCCGCGATGCCGTCGAAATCGGCCGCCAGACGCGTCCCGACCTGTACGACCTCCACGCGGAGAAGCCGTCACCAGTCGTCGAGCGTGACCGTCGCTACGAGGTGCCCGAACGCCTCGACCGTCGCGGCGAGGTGGTCGAACCCCTCGACGAGGACGCCGCCCGTGCCGTCGCTCGTGCCGTCGCCGACGCCGACGTGGAGAGCGTCGCCGTCGCCTTCCTCTTTGCCTTCGAGGACGACTCCCACGAGCGCCGGATGCGCGATCTGTTGCGCGAAGAGGGCGTCGACTGCGAAACGTCGCTGTCGAGCGAAGTCCTCCCCGAGATCCGGGAGTACGAGCGCACGCTCGCGACGACGATCAATGCCGCCCTGAAGCCGGTGATGAACCGATATCTCGGGCGACTGGAGGAGGGGGTCGCCGACGCGGGCGTCCCCGCCGCGCTGAAGGTGATGCAGTCGAACGGCGGCGTCGCCTCGGCGAGTGTCACCCGGGAGCGCCCGGTGAACACGCTCCTCTCGGGGCCGGCGGCGGGCGTCCGCGGCGCCGCTCACGTCGCCGGCGAGAGCGACTTCGACGACGTACTCACCATGGACATGGGCGGCACGTCGTGTGACGTGTCGCTCGTCCGGGACGGCGATCCGGTCGTCACGACCGAGGGGCAGGTCGGCGGCTACCCCGTCAACGTGCCGATGGTCGACGTACACACCATCGGTGCCGGCGGTGGCTCCATCGCCTGGGTGGACGAGGGCGGGAGCCTCCGTGTCGGCCCTCGGTCGGCCGGCGCCGATCCCGGTCCCATCTGCTACGGTCGCGGCGGCACCGACCCGACCGTCACCGACGCCCACCTGTTGCTCGGACGGATCGACCCCGACTCCTTCTTTACGGGCAGCGCCGACGAGGGCGTCGTCCGCTCGGCGGTACGGGAGGCAATCGCCGAACCGCTGGGACTCGGGGTTCGGGAAGCCGCACAGGGGATCATCGACGTGGCCAACGCGAACATGGAGCGCGCCCTGCGGGTCGTCTCCGTCGAACGCGGCCACGACCCGCGCGACTTCTCGCTGGTCGCCTACGGCGGTGCCGGGCCGCTCCACGCGGCGGAACTCGCCGCCGAACTCGACGTGCCACGGGTCGTCGTCCCCCGGTCTGCCGGCGTGCTCTCGGCGCTCGGCCTCCTCATCAGCGACGTCGTCTACGAGGACGGCGTCTCCGCCATCCGCCCCTGGGACGGCGTCGACGCCGACGACCTGACTGCCCGCTTCGAGGAACTGGAACGGGCGGGCCGGGAGCGCCTGGACGACGAAGGGTTCCCCGCCGACCGCCGCCGGTTCGAGCGGGCGGTGGATCTGCGGTATCGCGGGCAGTCGTTCGACCTCCGGGTGCCGGTGCCCGCGGGCCGTCTCGACGCGGCCACCCTCGATACGGTCGCCGGCCGGTTCCACGAGCGCCACGAACGGCGGTACGGTCACGCCTCGCCGGACGAACCGGTCGAACTCGTGACGATCCGTCTGCGCTCCCGCGGCGTCGTCGACCCGCCTGCGTTGTCGATGGACGAGGGGACAGCCGACCCGACGCCCCGGACGACGCGGCCGGCGTCGTTCGGCGGCGAGAGCCGGTCGACGCCCGTGTACGACCGCGCGACACTCGGCCCGGGCGCCACGCTCGACGGCCCTGCGGTGATCGAGGGCGTCGAGAGTACGGCTATCGTCCCGCCGGGGGCGGATGCGTCGGTCGACGACCTCGGAAACGTGGTGATCGAGCCATGACCGAGGTCGATCCCGTCACCCTCGAAGTGCTCCGCAACGCCTGTGTCGCCGTCGCCGAGGAGATGAACGCGACGCTCGTGCGAACGAGTTACTCGCCGAACATCAAAGATCGGCGGGACTGCTCGTGTGCGCTGTTCGACGTGGTCGGCGATGGCGACGACGCGAGCGCCGAGATGATCAGCCAGGCGGAGAACATCCCGGTACACCTCGGTGCGATGCCGTACTCGGTGGCGGCGGCCATCGAGGCGTTCCCGCCCGCGGAACTCGACGATGGTGACGCCATCCTCCTGAACGACCCCTTTCACGGCGGCGCCCACCTCCCCGACATGACGCTCGTGACGCCCGTGTTCGTCGACGACGAGTTGGTCGCCGTCGCGGCCAATCGCGCCCACCACGCCGACGTGGGTGGAGGCCGTGCGGGAAGCGTCGCCGCCGACTCTACCGAAATCTACCAGGAAGGGGTGCGCGTGCCGCCGGTGAAACTCTACGACGCCGGCGACCCCGTCGAGGACGTGTTCGACCTCCTCTTGACGAACGTGCGAACACCGGACGAACGCCGGGGCGACTTCCGCGCCCAGCGAGCAGCCAACCGGACGGCGGTCGAACGGGTGCGCGACCTGACGGCACGCCACGGCCTCGACACTCTGCAGGCGGCGACGACGGAGATCAAAGCGTACGCCGAACGGCGGATGCGCGCCGAGATCAGCGACCTGCCCGACGGCACCGTCCGGTTCGAGGATCGACTCGACGACGACGGCCAGGGCAACGAGGATCTCCGCATCGCGGTCGCGGTGACGGTCGACGGCGACGAACTCGCCGTCGACTTCGCGGGGACGAGCGATCAGGTCGCGGGCGCGATCAACGCCCCTCTCGCGGTGACGGCGTCGGCGACCTACTACGCGGTGCGGTGTGTGACCGACCCCGACGTGCCGCCGAACGCGGGTACCTACCGCCCTATCGACATCCACGCGCCGGCGGGGGCGGTCGTCAACGCCCAACCGCCGGCCGCCGTGGTCGGCGGCAACCTCGAAATCTCCCAGCGGGTGACCGACGCGCTACTCGGGGCGTTCGGCACGGAAGCCCCGGAGCGTTCCGTCGCCGCCGGCCAGGGGACGATGAACAGCGTCACCTTCGGCGGCACCGACCGCGCGGGCGACCCCTTCGCCTTCTACGAGACGGTCGGCGGTGGGTTCGGCGGTCGGGTCGGTGCCGACGGGATGGACGGCGTCCATGTCCATATGAGCAACACGCTCAACACGCCGGCGGAGGTGCTCGAAACCACCTACCCCCTGCGGGTGCGTCGGTACGAGTACCGCCCCGACTCCGGCGGTGCGGGCGAGTTCCGCGGCGGCCTCGGTCTCCGGCGAGATATCGAGGTACTGGCCGACGACGTGGCCTTCAGTTTGCTCGCGGATCGCCGCCGGCACCGTCCTTACGGCCTCGCGGGCGGCGACCCGGGTGCGCCCGGCGAGGACTACCTGACGCGCGACGGCGGCGGCGACGGCGAGACGACCGTCGAAATACCCGGCAAGTCCACCCACGACCTCGATGCGGGCGACGTGGTGAGTATCCGCACGCCGGGCGGCGGCGGCGTCGGCGACCCGACCGACCGCGACCCCGACGCCGTGGCTCGCGACCTGCGACTCGGGAAGGTATCCGCCGCGGCCGTCCGTCAGGTGTACGGACTCGACCCCGACCGCCAGGAGTGAGCGGCCGTCAGTACGGGAAGGCGATCCACTCCGGGGTGACGCCCGCGACTCCCCGCATCCGGAGTTCGCGCTCGCCGTCGACCTCGCGGAGTTCGATCACGGCGTCGAAAATCGAGGTGACGACGTTGACGAACCGATCCTCGTGGGTCGTGGGGTCGATGCTGTAGACGCCGAGATAGCCCGCGGCGCTCGCCCGCCGGGAGAGGACGTGGAGAAACGAGAACGCACGCTCGGCGTCGACGTACTGGAGGAGCGTCGAGATGGAGACGAATCCGAGACGGAGACGCTCCGGCGTGCCCATCTCGTCGACGACCTGCGTGAACGCGACGCCCATGCTGGTGAGGTCGGCGGGCGACGAGACACGGTGAACCGCGGGGTCGTCGTCGCCCGGCGCGCCGGAGGCGTCGACGACGCGAAACGTCGAAGGGTCGAACTGGATCTCTCGGTCTTCGAACTGCGCCCGGATGCGTGGTGCCGGGTCGTCGGTCGTCATCACGACGATCGGATCGGTCGCGACGGTCTCGGGGGCGAGGAGGTCGAACACCAGGCGACGCTTGCCCGACATCGCCGGCCCCGACACCAGCACGTTCATGCCGGGGTCGAGGTCGTCGACGTCGACCGGGAGCGTGTCGGCGATCGGATACTGATCGGCTCTCGCGTCACCCTCCGCCATCGGTATCCTCCTCGGTCGGGGTGTCGATTGCTCGCAGGGTCGCGACGAACCGCGTATCGTCGATCAGTTCCTCGGCCTCGGCTTCGAGCGTCGCTTCGAGGTCGGCGATCCGTGCCTTGAGGTCGTCGTACGCGTCGTTCCGGTCGAGTTCGTACGCCGCCTTGCCCGCCTGCAACGCGGCGAGTTTCGCGAGCAACGAGTGGTACTCCCGAACGTCGTCGGCGTGACGACTCAGCGTGAGCAACTCCTCGATGGTCTCGTGCAGTTCCTCGCGGGTCGTCGGCTTGGTGATGTAGTCGTCGAACCCCATGTCGATGATGTCGAAGTCCGGATCGATTGCGGTCACCATCGCCACCTGGACGTCGAGGTTGCGGTCACGGATGCGGTCGAGCACCTCGTCGCCGCCGATTCCGGGCATCCGGCGGTCGAGGAGGACGACGTCCACTTCGGCGTCGAGTTCGTCGAGCGCCGTCTCGCCGTCGTACGCCTCACGAATCGTGTAGGTGTCTTCGAGATACCGACGGTAGGTGCGGACGACGTGCTTATCGTCGTCGACGATGAGGACGGTTGCCTCCTCGGTCGCGGTCATACTCTGCTCCCATCTGTATTCCCGCGTTGCCCACAATTAAATGCACCTGTCACGGGAGCCATCACAGGCGGGGCCGGAGCGCCGAACGCCGGTCGCGGCCACGTGATCGGGGGTCGGATTGGCGCCCGCCCGATGCGTCCGACCGCCGGGCTGTCGGGTCGGCGGTCGCTCACGGGTCAGCGCAGATCCGTGACTACGTCGGCCATCACGTCCAGAGCGTCCCGAAGCGTCTCGGTGTCGTTCGCGTAGGAGAGACGGGCGTGGCCCGCGCCGTTGGCGCCGAACGCCTCGCCGGGTACGACGATGACGCCCCGGTCGATGCAGGCGTCGACGAACCCGTCCGGAACCTTCGGCATCGCGTAGAAGGCGCCTTTCGGCGTCGGCACCTCGACGCCCATCTCGTCGAAGCGATCCAGGAGCAGGTCGCGCCGCGTCTCGAACGTCTCACGCATCTCCTCGACCACGTCCTGCGGGCCGGTGAGGGCCGCCTCGGCGGCGTACTGCGCCGGCGCCGAGGCGCAGGCCTGGACGTACTGGTGGACGCGGAGCATCCGCTCGATCCGCCGAGTGGAGGCGGTGACCCATCCCAGGCGCCACCCCGTCATCGAGTACGTTTTCGAACAGCCGTTGACGACGACGACGCTGTCGGTGTCGGCGTAGGCGAGCGGTGAGTGATGCTCGCCGTCGAAGACGAAGTGTTCGTACACCTCGTCGGAGATGCAGACCACGTCGTGTTCGTCGGCGATGCGGGCGAACTCGCGGACGTCTTCCTCGGACGAGACGGCGCCCGTCGGGTTCCCGGGGCTGTTGACGACGAACGCCGCCGTGTCGTCGGTGATGGCGTCTTCGACCGCCGCCGGGTCGAGCGTCAGATCCTCGCGTAGGGGGACGGGAACCGGCGTGCCGCCCGCGAGTTTCGTCAGCGCGTCGTAGGAGACGAAGCCGGGATCGGGGATGAGCACCTCCTGGCCGGTGTCGACGTGCGCTTCGAGGGCGAGGTGGAGCGCCTCGCTCCCGCCCGCCGTGGCGATGATGTCGCCGGGGTCGACATCGACACCCTGATCGCGGGCGTGTTTGGCGGCGATGGCCTCGCGCAAGGAGCGGAGCCCCTTGTTGGCGGTGTAGGCGTCGGCCGACCCCGCCTCGATGGCATTGACGGCGGCGGCGCGGGCGTGACCCGGCGCCGGGAAGTCGGGTTGGCCGAGGCCGAGGTTGATGGCGTCCTCGCCGGCGGCCTCGAACACCTCGCGGATGCCACTGATCGAAATCGATTCGACACGCGGGGCGAACTCGGACATGTCCTACCACCGTGTCGCACTCGGCATAGGTGTTCCCGTTCGGGCGACACCGTCTCTCGACGGGCTATTCGACGTCGTTCTCGTAGGCGTCCCGCAGCGCGGAGATGTGATCGCCCAGTTGCGACAGCGCCGCGTCGGCGTCCACGTAGCCGTCGTCGTACTCGTCGTAGACGCGTTCGGCAGCGTCGAGAAACGTCTCTACCTCCGTGTCGATATCGTCGGATGCCATACGCGTTCGGCGGGGCGGAGGGCATATGGTTCCACCGCTCCAACCCCGGCACCGTGACGCTTCAGGTTCGGTACGTCGACGGAACGATCACGCTCGATGGCGACGTGCCCGACCCGCCGGGTACCGACGCTCTCCCCCTCACGTTCGACGACCGGAGCGGATCGTTTCGCGCCCCCGCCCACGAGTACGCCGCGATCCGTCGCGCCCTCGACGACGCGGGCGTCGACTACGCCGATCACGTCCTCGACGGCCAGACCCTCGACCTCGCGACGACCTACGACCTCCGCGAGTACCAGGAGGCGGCGCTCGACGCCTGGCGAGCGAACGGCCGCCGGGGTGTCCTCGAACTCCCGACGGGGAGCGGCAAGACCGTCATCGCTATCGGCGCGATGGCCGCACGCTCGACGCCGACGCTCGTGGTCGTGCCCACCGTCGACTTGGTGACCCAGTGGCGCCGCGAACTGGAGACGGAGTTCGACGTTCCCGTCGGCCAACTCGGCGGCGGCGAACAGCGGATCGAACCCCTCACGGTCTCGACGTACGACTCCGCGTACCTCCGCGCCGAGGAACTCGGCGACCGCTTCGGGTTCGTCGTCTTCGACGAAGTCCACCACCTCGGCGGCGAGGGGTATCGCGACGTGGCCCGTCTGCTGGCCGCGCCGGCCCGCCTCGGCCTCACCGCGACGTTCGAACGCCCGGACGACGCCCACGAAGTCGTCGCGGAACTCGTCGGCCCCGTGGTGTACGACCTGGACGTGGACGACCTGGCCGGCGACTACCTCGCCGACTACGACCTCCGACGGGTCGAGGTGGAGTTGACGCCCGCGGAACGCGAGGCGTACGACGAGGCCCAGGGCACGTTCGTCGACTACCTCAAGACCGCGAACCTCTCGCTCACGAGCGGGAGCGACTACCAGGAACTCGTCAAGCGGTCGGGGAACGATCCGCGCGCCCGCGAGGCGCTCCTGGCCAAACAGGAGGCTCGCGACATCATGATGAACTCCGACGCGAAAGTCGCAGCGCTGCGGCGCATCCTCGACCGTCATCCCGACGACCGGATCATCGTCTTCACTGCTCACACCGACCTCGTCTATCGGCTCTCGGAACGGTTCTTGCTCCCCGCCATCACGGGTGAGACGGGGGCGAGCGAGCGTCGGACGATCCTCGACCGGTTCCGCGAAGGGGCGTACAGCCGGGTCGTCACCGCGAACGTCCTCGACGAGGGGGTGGACGTGCCCGACGCCACCGTCGCGGTCATCCTCTCGGGGAGTGGGAGCGAACGCGAGTTCACCCAGCGTCTCGGGCGTATCCTCCGGCCCAAATCGGACGGCCGGAGCGCGGTCTGTTACGAAGTCGTGAGCGCCGAGACGGCCGAAGAACGTGTGGCTGCGCGCCGCCGCTAAACGAGACTCGACTGGAGCGACCCGTTCCCCGAGAAGTCGTCGTAGGCAACGTCCGGGAAGTCGACCGCCACGTCACGCTCGTCGTTCGCGGGGACGGTCACCTCTTGACTCCGTTCGGCTCGCGTCTCCCCGACGGTGACGCGAATCCGGAGCGTACGGGTTCGGTCGGTCGCCGCCGGGTTCGTGACCGTCGCCACCACCCGCAGGTGTCCGTCGTCGGCTTCCTCGACGCTCAGATCGCTTACGCTCATCGACCGTCCCGCTCCTCCGCTCGGCGCCCTCGATTCGCCGGGCGTCGGCGGGGTGCGAGCCCCCGTCGCACGCGGCGGGTTCGACGAACACCCGGCCGCGAGCGCGAAGAGGAGCGAGAGCACGCCGCGCCTGTCCATACCCGGGACTCCCCCGCGATGGACAAGAGCGTTGTCCATCAGCGCCAGCCTCGGAGGCCGGCGAGGATCAACAGCCCCACCGCGGCGAGCAACGGGAGCGTCGCGAGCATCACGTCGAAGCGATAGCCGAGGTTCCAGACGACGACGATGGCCTGTACCCAGGCAATCGTGATTCCCGTCCCGAGGACGGCGATGTCGTCGCCGCCGGGCGTCGACGTGGCCCACGGGGGAGCGAGACGGACGAACGCGATGGCGGCGACGCCGAACAGCGCCGTTCCGAAGACGGCGACGGATTTGGTGGCGTAGTTGTCGGGCGTTCGACCCTGCCAGTGGATGGCGAGGGTTTCGGGGAGACGCGGCCAGACGGCGAGCGCCGCGAGTGTCGGGAGGGCGATAGCGCCGGCCGCGACGAGGTCGATCCGTCGGGGACGGTACATATCTCTTCTCGACGCCGACACCAGGAAGATGTCACGGTATCGGGCGCCCGAGCGCGGGGACTTTATCCACGCGGCGCCCACGACCGCCCGTGCTCACGAAGGATCTCCTCCGGGTGTCGCGGGCGGGCGGCGGCTACCGCCCGCAGTTCGCCGGGCGCGCCGAACGGCCGCTGGCCGCGCGCGTGGTCGGCACCTTCGCGGATCACGTCGGCCGGCCGCGGGGGGAACTGGAGGCGGCGCTCGCAGCACTGGAGCCGGAGGCCGAACATTTCAAACTCGTTCGCGGGTTCGCGTCGCTGTGCGAACGCGACGCCACGTTCGAGACGCGAGCGGCGGTACCGCCGGAGCGGGCGCGCCGCACCGCCTTCGAGGTGGCCGAGGACGTGGGCGTCGTCACCCAGGCCGACCGCGACCGGGCGCTCGCCCGCGCCGCCGACCGCCTCGGCGTCGACCCCGACGCCCTCGACGAGTCGCTGTACGCCGACCGCGAGCCACGACAGGTGCTCGCCGACTTCGATCCGCGGTGGACGCCCGGCGAACTGCTCGACCAGTACAACCTCTCGCTCGCCCAGACCGCGCTGTTCGACGCCGTCGAGGTGTGCGTCCGGAGCAGCGATCCGAAGGCCTTGGTGTCGGCCGTGAAACGTCTCGGCCTCATGTACGAGGTGCGCCAAACCGACGAGAGTCGGGAGGTGGTCGTCACCGGTCCCGACCACCTCTTCCGGCGCACACGGCGATACGGAACCGCCTTCGCCCGCCTGCTTCGCTCGGTCGCCACGGCGTCGTCGTGGCGACTCGTCGCGACGGTCGACGACCGGGGCACCGAACGCGAACTCGTTCTCACGGACGGCGACGTGAGCGTTCCGGGGGTCGAACCGGTCGCGGAGCCGACCTACGACAGCGGGGTGGAAGCCGATTTCGCCGCCCGCTTTGCCGCCCTGGATCTGGACTGGGAACTGGTGCGCGAGCCCGAACCGCTGGCGGTCGGCACCCGCGTCATGATCCCCGATTTCGCGTTCGACTACGCCTTCGCCGATTTCCGCGTTTTCTTCGAAATCATGGGGTTCTGGACGCCCGAATACGTGGAGAAGAAACTCGGCCAACTCGCGGGCGTAGAGGACGTGGAGATGCTCGTCGCCGTCGACGAGAGTCTCGGCGTGGGCGAGGCGATAGAAGCGCGGGATCACCGCGCCATCCCCTACGCCGGATCGGTTCGGATCAAAGACGTAGTCGACGCCCTCCGGCGATACGAGGAGCGACTCGTGGCCGAGACGCGCACTGCCCTCCCCGACGAACTCCGTCCCGAACCCGACGCGGTGTCGCTCGCGGAACTGGCCGCCGAACACGGCGTGAGCGTCGACGCCCTCGACGCGGTGGCCTTCCCGGAGCACGAACGCGTCGGTCGGACGCTCGTCCGTCCGGTGGTTCTCGACGACTTGGCCGACCGGATCGAACCCGGCCAGACGCTCACTGACGCCGAGGCGATTCTCGACGAATACGGCCTCGACGACGCCAGTGCCGTCCTCTCGACGCTCGGACTCCGGGTCGAGTGGGAGGGGCTGAGCGGTGGGACGATCCGACCGTCCGAGTAGTCGCCGACCGATACATCGGTTGTCGAGGCATCGAGCCGACGTTCGATCCGAACCGCGTCCCGTGAGCCGCTGCCGGACACCCCTCTTCCTTACCAAACTTTATCTTTAGATAAGTCTAAATCAAGGTTATGGTGACAACGAATAACAAGGCAGTTTCGGCGTTCCCCACCCCCGGATCGGGCGCAACGTCCGCGGTTCGGGTCGCGAGGTGCCTGCGATGCCGTCACTGACGTACTCGCAGGCGCGGGAACTCACGGCGACCCTGGAGAAACGATTGGTCGACTCGCTCGACTCGGGGGCCTCGGCCACCCGACGGTCGGTACTCGGGGGCATCGGCCTGGCTGGCGGGGCCGCCCTCACCGGCGTCGGTCGCGCGGACGACGAGGCTGGAGCCACGGGAGGCCACGACGACTCCCACGGCAACTTCGGCGCAGTCGGCGAGTACCGCGACCTGGATTTCGATCCACACGACTACCTCACCCGGTTCAACACGGGGCAGGGCGAGGGGGACAACGTCCCACAGGATGTCTACGAGGAGGACGGCCGGACGGTTCGGGAGTTCACCCTCACCGCCGTCGACACGCCGATCACCATCGCTCCGGGCATCGAGTTCTCGGCGTGGTCGTACAACGGGCAGGTGCCGGGGCCGACGCTCCGCGCCGTCGAGGGTGACCTGATCCGTCTCCACTTCGAGAACCTGGGGAGCCACGCCCACACCATCCACCCGCATCTGCGGAATCTCGACCCGGCGATGGACGGTATCCCGACGAACGGGCCGGGCGTCCTCGACACGGGCGAGTCCTACACCTACGAGTGGATCGCGCAACCCGCGGGCTGTCACTTCTATCACTGTCACTCCCTCCCGCTGAAAGAGCATATCCACCGCGGGCTGTACGGCGCGCTGATCGTCGACCCCGATCCGGAACGGGTCGTCGACCACCCCGAAGACTACTGCGGGTTCCACCGCTCCCAGATCACCGACGAACTCCGCGCCGACCTGGTCGCGGAGTCGGAGACGCGGAACCACGAGTACGCCGCGAACGACGCCATCAACGAGATGGTGATGGTGATGAACGGCTTCGACACCAACTTCGACGGCGACAACGAGGTGTACGCCGTCAACACCCGGGCGTTCGGCTACGGCGTCGGCGAGACGGACGGCGAGGGGAACTGGCAGGCCGGGGAGACGAAACGTCCCATTCAGGTGGACGGGACGCGCCGCCACCGGGTGTATCTCGTCAACGCCATCGAGTTCGACCCGATCAACTCGTTTCACTCCCACTCGCAGTTCTTCGACTACTACAACCACGGGACGACGTTGCGCCCGACGGTGGAGACGGTGGACACGGTCGTGCAGTGTCAGGCACAGCGCGGCATCATCGAACTGGACTACTCCACCCACGACCCCGGACTGTACATGTTCCACGCCCACCAGTCCGAGTTCGCGGAACTCGGGTGGATGAGCTTCTTCGAGGTGGTCTGAATGACGGAACCGGATGGCGGCACGACCGCGAGGCGAACCGAACGCCCGCTGGGGCTCCCGAAGTGGGGCGCGGCGCTCCTCCCCGTCCTCTTGTTGGCCCTCGTCGCCGGCGGCTTCTTCGCCACGACACCGCTCGCGTCGCTCGACACCAGCGGCGAACCACTGCCGGACGTGACGGTTACCCACACGACGCTCCCGGACGACGAGACGGTCGTCGTCCACGTCACGAACAACGGCCCGGACGCGGTGACGGTGTCGCAGGTGCTGGTCGACGAGGCGTATTGGGACTTCGACGTGCGGGGTGCGGGCGGCGACGCCACGCTCGCCGCGCGCGAGAGCGCGCGCATCGTCGTCCCGTACCACTGGACTCCGGGGTGGGATCTCGGGGTGACGCTCGTGCTCTCGGACGGGGCGACCATCCACCACACTATCGTCGCGCCGAGCGAGTCGCCCGGGCTGACGACCGACCTCCTCTGGACGATGGTGGTCGTCGGCCTGTTCGTCGGCGTTATCCCTGTCGCTCTCGGGATGCTGTGGTTCCCGTTCCTCCAGTCGATGAGTGACCGGTGGCTTCACGCGGTTCTGGCGTTCTCGGCGGGGATTCTGATCTTTCTCGCTATCGACGCCGGGTTCGAGGCGTTCGAACTCGGCGCCGAGGTGCCGGGCGCGTTCGAGGGCACCGCCCTCGTCGCCCTCGGCGTCCTCGGTTCACTCCTCGCGGTGCAAGCCGTCAGCGCGTGGCGCGAGGGACGGGCCGCGGCCGGCGACGCCCGCGCGGAGAGCGGCCTGTGGATCGCGTATCTCGTCGCGCTCGGCATCGGCCTGCACAACCTCGCCGAGGGGCTGGCCATCGGGAGTTCGTTCGCCCTCGGGCGCGTCTCGCTCGGCGCCTTCCTTGTCATCGGGTTCATGCTCCACAACGTGACCGAAGGCCCAGCCGTCGTCGCGCCCGTCGCCCGCGGCGAACGCCCCCGACCCGCCCACTTCGTCGGACTGGGCGTCCTCGCGGGCGCGCCGGTCATCCTCGGCGGGTGGCTGGGTAGCCTCGCCTACTCGCCGACGCTCGGGGCCTTCTTCCTCGCTATCGGTGTCGGCGCCGTCCTCCAGGTCGTCTGGGAACTCCGCGGGATGATCGGTCGACGGGGACGGGTCGGCACGGCGCTCAACCTCGTGACGTTCCTCGCGGGCCTGATCGTCATGTACGCCACCGACCTCTTCGTGGCGCTCTGACACCTCGGCGCGACGGTCAGAGGCCGTCGACGAACGTCGCGACTTCCTCGTTGAACGCCGCCGCCTCCTCCCAGAACGGACAGTGACCGCTCTCCGCGAAGGGGATGTAGGTCGCGTTCGGAATCGCGCCCTCGAGCCACGCGCCCACGTCGGTCGGGAAGATGTCGCTTTGCTCGCCGTAGATGAGAAGTACCGGCACGTCGATGTCGCCGAGGACGGGCCGGAGATCCGAGTACGTCATGTCGAGGAAGATGTCACACGTGACGCTCGTGGGCGTTTTCGTCGTCTCCGCGTACATCTCGTCGACCGTCTCGTCGTCGACACGGTCGGCGAACATGGCCTGGATGAACGGCTTGGCCGCCGACGCGCGGTTGTACTCCAGGTTCGTCGCCAGTTCGGTCGCCGCCTCGCCCGAGAACTCGCCGAGGAGGCCGTGTTCCCACTCCCCGTCGGTGTGGAACTTCGGGCTCTGATCCACGAACACCATTCCGTCGAGATGGTCGCTTCCGAACTGGTCGACGTAGTTCAGGAGGACGGCCGTCCCCATCGACCACCCGACGGGCGTCACGCCGTCCAGGTCGAGCATCTCGATCAACTCGCGCACGTCGCGGGCGTACTGGGCGAGCGTGTGGCCCGCGTCGGTCTTCCCCGAGCGACCGTGGCCCCGCAGATCCATCGCGACGACCCGGTGGGACTCCGCCAGGGCGTCGACGTTGTGTTGCCACCAGTACGTCGCGTTCATCGTCCATCCGTGGATCAGGAGGATCGGCTCCCCGCTCCCGTGTTCCTCGTAGTAGATCGGAACGCCGTCACCGGTTTCGAAATGTGGCATTCGGTATCACCACTCGGTATCTCGACGCGTAGGCTGTTATACATGTGGGCCGGCGGGACGCCTCACTCCCGCGACTGGAGTGCGACCCGGCGCCCTTTCGGGATCACCGACCGGAGTTCGTCGTGGACGTAGAGGCCGACGCCGATGGGTTCGCGGCCACCGGCGATGTCGTGGGCGACGATCAGGTAGCCCCAGTCGCCGTCCCACTCGGGGTCGAGGTCGTCGCCCGCGAGGAAGCGTGCCGCCGCGTCGGCGTCGAGTTCGATCACGTTGCGCGTCGCCGCGCCGCCGAACCGCTGGACGGCGTTCGTCGTCGGCTTCCAGTGTTCCTGGCGCGTCCGCAGGAACG
>JBDGTP010000034.1:0-80606 GCA_042216725.1 Haloplanus sp. | reverse complement strand
CGTCGACCAGCCAGTCGGGGTTCCAGAGCGCGTAGTCGGAGCCGAACAGCAGGCGATCCTCGCCCAGCCAGAAGAGGAGTTCGCCCATAATCTCGCCGAACTTCCGTGGCCGGTGGACGGCCATGGGCGCCGCGACGGCGAGGCCGCCGTAGACGTTCGGTTCCTGGGCGGCGATCCAACAGAAGTCGTCGAGGCGTGGCAGGCCGACGTGTTCGACGACGAAGTTGAGTTCGGGGAACGACGTGGCCGCGTCGTCGACGTCGGCTACGTCGAAGGCGTCGCGATTCAGCGGTCGGATGGTCGGCCCCTTGTGCGGGTGGATGTTGCGGATGCCCAACTCGGCGCATTTCTCCAGGAAGCGGAACGACTCCTCGCTGTCGAGACGCCAGCCCTTCGAGTCACCGCGCCACTCCGCCGTGTACAGTTTGACGCCCTGGAGGTCGTACTTGTCGTTCAGTTCCTCCAGGTATTCCAGGCCCTCCTCGCCGTCACGCGGGTCGAACGTGCCGTTGAGGACGAACCGCTCGGGATACTCCTCGGCGAGTTCGGCGTTCTGTTCGGCCGTGTTGAACCCCTCGTCGTAGAAGTCGGTGAGGTAGGTGGGCTGGAAGACACCCATGTCCACCGCCGCGTTCCCGAACAGGTCGTTTTTCATCCGTTCCGGGCCGTATTTCCGATACTCCTCCAGCGACCACTGGCGCTCCTCGGGCGTGAACGCCGTGTGGTAGTCGTAGAAACACTGGATGAACTGCTCGCCTCCCTCGTGGATGATGTTCTCCTCGGTCGCGTCCCACATGTGGAGGTGTGAATCGATGACGAACACGTCCTCCCCTTCGTAGCGGTACATGGTACGACCATCCGTAAGTCATGACAACAAATAACTATTGTGGGAGCGTGTCATAGAAGAGTTCACATGGATCGCTGAATCAGCTTAGACAAGTTGAAATCGCCGTACACTTGGTGCACGCTGTTTTCAGCTTGTGCTAGCTATGGCGAAAGAGAAGTTCGGCGTCGCTGTTGACGAGGAAATCGTGCGAGAAGTGGATGAACTGGTCGCTGAGTGTGACGATCTCGGAGCCAGCCGCTCCGAGATCGTCGAAGCCATCCTCACAGCGTTCGTTCAATCCGAGACGAATCACGTTGAACGGGTGCGAGAAATCATTATTCGGAAACGAAAGGGTAGTCTATAACTAATTTTAAACTACGTGCACTTGGTGCACGGCTCTCTAAGCTAATAACTTACTATAATGGTAATCAGACCGACTATAGTGTGTGAAGAGTTCTATGACACGCTCATTGTGGTCGTTCGTGACTGTCGACGGCGCAACGTTTTTGCCGTCGGGGATGGAGCGGTCACACATGCTCGCGGCCCGACTGCACACGTACACGGACGACATGAGCGAGGCGCTCTCCATCGACGAGGTGGAGCGACCGACGGTCGACCGCCCCGACAGTGTGGTGGTCGAGGTAGAGGGCGCCGGCTGGTGTCAGACCGACAACCACATCATCGAGGGAATGTGGGCCGACTACGTCGAACAGGAGCTGCCGATGACGCTCGGCCACGAGAACGCCGGAACCGTCGTCGAGGTGGGGTCGGACGTCGACCTGGTGGAACCCGGCGATCAGGTGATCTGTCACCCGCACATGACCTGTGGCACCTGTCGCCCCTGCCGACTCGGCGAGGATATGTACTGTGAGAACGCCCTCTTCCCGGGGCTGAACACCGACGGCGGGTTCGCGGAGTATCTCCACACGAACGAGCGCGCGGTCATCCCGTTGCCGGGCGGCGTCGACCCGGCAGATATCGCGCCCCACGCCGACGCCGGCATCACCGCGTATCACGCCGCGAAGAAGGCCGTCCGCGAACTCAACCCGGGCGATCACGCCGTCGTCATCGGCGTCGGCGGCCTCGGCCACATCGGCCTCCAGTGTCTCGACGCGATGAGTGCCGCCGAAATCACGGCCGTCGACCTCAAACCCGCGGCCCGTGAGTTGGCACGCGATCTCGGCGCCCACCACGCCGTCGACCCGTCGAGCGAGGACGTGGCGGACGAACTCGCGGCCATCACCGACGGCGTCGGCGCCCAGCAGGTTCTCGATTTCGTCGGCGCCGACGTGACGACGGGCTACGCGCCCGACATCACTGCCGCGGGCGGCGACCACCACATCGTCGGATACGGCGGCCACATCCACGAACCGTCGCAAGCGCTCGTCAACGGCGAGTTCTCCTACCGGGGAACGCTCGTGGGCCGCTACGCCGAACTGCAGGAACTGGTTGCACTGGTCGACCGCGGCGACGTGGATCTTCGCACCTCGCGGTACGACCTCGACGACATCAACACCGTCGCCGAGCGCCTCGAACACGGCGAAATCGAGGGCCGGGCGGTCGTCCTCCCGCCCTGACGACCCTGGCGCGTCGCCGACGCCGTTCGCTTCCCGGTGCCGACGGCGTCAACCACCGGTCGGTTCTTCGTCGAACACTTCCTCGGCCCAGTGGGGCTCTCCCTCCCAGTATGCGTCCTCGATCATCTCGACCACCGCGTGGCCGAGATCGGTCAACTCCGCCCGGAGAAGCGACTCGGCGACTTCGTCACCCACGTCGTCCGGAAACGGCGGAACCTCGAACCGGAGGCGTTCCTCGGTCGGGTTCCAGTAGATGTCCAGCTCCGCGAGGAGGCCGTGTTCGCGAAGCGTGCGGTACTCCTGGTCGGTGAGATCCGTGTACGCCGCCCACTCGCGGAACGCTTCTTGCCACGCCCCGTCCCGAAGGATCTCCTCCAGATCCTCCCGGTGGAATTCGCTCGGCCCGCCGAGTTCGTCCGTGGCTTCGAACCCGTCGGGCACGCTGCGATTCGTCAGGTCGGGCGGTTCCGGAACCTCGACATCGAGTGCCATCGCCGTGGGCCTTCGAGCGCCACGCCGATAAGTGACGGCCTCGATTCTCGCCGCGCGGAACGGCCCGCCGCGTGACTGGCCGCGACTCGCCCGATTCGCGCCGGGCCTCACGCCGACCCGTTCGGATCGCGGGGTAGAGTTAACTGTCAACCGGACGAACGCTCGGCATGGCGTCCGTCGAAGGCTACGACCATCAGTCGGGGGTGCACTGTGGAGCAGCCGCGCTCCGAAACGTCACGGAGTACTACGGGTGGAACTACAGCGAGGCGGCCTGTTTCGGTATCGGCGGCGGGCCCGCGTTCGTCCTCTACGACGACCCCGACCGACCCTGGGTCACGTTCCGCGCCAGCCCACCCTGGCTTGGACGGGCCTTCTTCGAACGACTCGGCGTCCCCCACCTGTTTCGGGAGGGGGACGACTTCGAGACGGCCTGGGACGAGGTGACTGCACGGGTCGACGAGGACGACCCGGTGCTTCTGTTTCTCGACCCGGAACCCTTGAACTACCTCCACGAGCGACCCACCCACGTGCCGCCGCACGTCGCCGTCCTGGTCGGATACGACGACGAGACGGCGCACCTCTCGGACGGCGCGATGGAGACACGGCAGGCGGTGTCGCTCTCGACGCTGTCCGACGCCTGGTCGAGCGACCGGTTCGTGCCCCTGAACAACGAGTACCTCGTCGTGACCCGTGCGACACGCACGGAAGACGGCACCGACGCGGCCGCCGCGGGCCTTCGGCAGGCGGCGACCTACCTGCTCGATCCCCTCGAGGTGAACCGAGACGCGCGGGGGCCGGGCCAGGAGGGCCTCGCCGCGCTCCGGTCGTTCGCCGACTACCTCGCGGCGTGGCCGGAACTCCCAGCGCCGGCCAGACCCGTTCGCGCCGCCCGCCGGAGTATCGACGAACACGGCGACGGGACGGCGTTCCGCGGGCTCTACGCCGACTCGCTCGACGCGCTCGGTCAGCGAACCGACCTCCCGCAGGATCTCGCCGACCGGATGGCGGGCATCGGACGGGAGTGGGGGACGGTCGCAACCCTCCTGGGCGAGATTCTGGAGCGAGACGACCCTCAGCCGGCGGCGTTCGAGGAGGCCGCCAGTCGCCTCGGCGACATCGCCGACCGCGAGGAGGCGCTCTTCGAGACGCTGGCCGACGAACTCGGGCACGCCGATGGCCGAGAGTGACGTGCCTACCTGCCGACGTGTCGACCCGCGGTCGTTCCCGGCCGCCTGGAACGACCGCAGCCATAGAAACGGCGTGCGACCGTACGCCTCCACATGACCGCGGACTGGAAGGCGGCGATCCGGCAGAATCGCGAGGCGAAAGACGACTACTTCCGGACGGATCCCCACTCGCCGATCCCACCCGAGGAACGCGAGGACTTCGACGGCCTCTCGTACTACCCGATCACCGAGACGTACCGGTTCGAACTGCCGCTCCACGTCCACGACGATCCGGCGACGCTGACAGTCGGTACGAGCACCGGGGGCGAACGGGAGTATCTCCGCTGGGGCGAGTTCCGGTTCGAGGTGAACGGCGAGACGGTCACGCTCCAGGCCTACAAGAGCGACCCCGACGACGACCGTCTGTGGGTGCCGTTCCGCGACGCCACGAGCGGCGACGAGACGTACGGCGCCGGTCGCTATCTCGACCTGGACGCCGACAGCCACCGTACGGACGAGGGCACCTGGATTCTCGATTTCAACGAAGCGTACAACCCCACCTGTGCATACTCAGAGCAATACGAGTGCCCGCTCCCGCCGACGGAGAACTGGCTCGACGTACCCATCGAGGCGGGCGAGAAAGCCTACGAGTGACGGCAGCGGCGGGACGGAGGGAGTGGCCCCGCAGTGTTTAGTATGATGCTCTTGTATTGAAACTCCAATGACAGACGTTATCGTCGTCGGTGGGGGCCCGGCTGGGCTGAGTGCCGCGATCTACACGGCCCGTGCCAATCGGGAGACGCTCGTCCTCGACAGGGGCGAGGGCACCACTCGACAGGTGGACTGGATGGAGAACGTGTACGGCTATCCCGAGGGAATCAGCGGCGAGGAACTCGTCTCGCTGGGCGAAGAGCACGCCACCCGATTCGGAGCCGAAATCCGGCGCGAAGAGGTCGTTCACGTCTCCCGGGGGGAAGACGACGAGACGTTCGTGGTCGAGACGACGGAGGATGACTACGACACTCGCGGCCTCGTCATCGCGACCGGTGCCGCCTACGAGAACCCCGCCATCGAGGGGATCGACGACTACGAGGGGCGCGGCGTCTCCTACTGCGTGGAGTGTGACGGGTACTTCTACCGCGAGCAGCCCGTCGCTGTCGTCGGCGCCGAGAACTACGCGGCCAAGGAGGCGCTGATGTTGCTCGACTACACCGACGACGTGCGCATCCTGACGAACGGTGCGGAGTTCGAGGCGGATGCGACGCTCGTCGACCGTCTGGACGAGGGCGGCGTCGACGTCGTCACCGAGGACGTCGACAGGGTGGGCGGCGAGGCGCAACTCGAACGGGTCGTCCTCGCATCGGGCGAGACGCTCGCTGTCGCGGGCCTGTTCGTCGCGCTCGGCGCCGCGGGCGGGACGGACTTCGCGGACGCTCTGGGCATCCCGACCGAGGGGCCGTATCTGCAGGTGAACCCCGATCAGAGCACCACGATCGACCGGATCTACGCCGCTGGCGACGTGACGGGCGGGAACCGCCAAGTCGCTGTCTCCGTCGGCGAGGGTGCCGACGCCGCGATCAACCTGCTCGAAGCGTTCCGCGGCACCGACTACGTCGACTACCGGAAGACCGCGGCCCCCGACGGCGGCGACTGATCGGTCACTCCGCCCGACGCTTCCGCTCGAAGCCGCGGAACTCGGTGGGTGAGCCCCCTCGTTCGTGAGGACGGTCACCGCGGAACCTTCGGCCACCGGGTCGTGGTGTCCTCGACGAATGCGCGATACGTCTCGATGGGGACTCCCTGTCCGGATCAACACCTCCAGCACGTCCCTCGTGGCTCCCGGCCCGGACGCCGTTGAGAGCGACGCCGTTCGTCCGATCGTTCGTCACGACCCCTCATCTCGTCGCCGTGCGCCTTCCGCAGACGTTTGACCGCACGAGCGTTCTCGGATCACACGTGGACGGGCGTCAGGTGGGACGTTCGGGCGCTGCGGTGTCCATCTCGACGCCCGCGAACGCGAAGCGCGCCCCGCCTGCCGTCCCGTCGGTCACGGCGATGTGCCAGCCGTGAGCCTCCGCGATGTTCCGGACGATATTGAGGCCGAACCCCGTGCCGCCGTCGGCCGTCGAATACCCCGTCTCGAACACCTGCTCGCGTTCGGCTTCGGGAATCCCCTGGCCGTCGTCTTCGACGTAGAACCCGTCGTCGGTGCGTCCGACGGTCACGGTCGCGCTCCCGTCGGCGGCCCCGTGTTCCACGGCGTTCCGAAACAGGTTCTCGAACATCTGGACGAGCCGGCTTTCGTCGCCCTGGACGGTGCCGAGAGCATCCTCGAATCGGAGTGTCGCCCCCTCGGTGTCCGTCGTCTCCCAGGCGTCCTCGGCGGCAGAGCGGAGGTCGACGGCGGTGAACTCGCTCACCGCTCGCCCGGTTCGGGCCAGCGAGAGGACGTCGTCGATCAGTTCGTCCATCCGGTCGAGTGCCTCCGCCACCCGATCCAGCCGGTCGTCCTCGTACTCCCCCTGTGCGAGGGTGAGGTTCCCCTGGGCGACGTTCAGCGGGTTGCGGAGGTCGTGGCTGACGACGCTAGCGAACTGATCGAGATGTTCGTTCTGGCGAGCCAGCTCCCGCTCCCGCTCCCGCTGGGCGAGCTGTTCCCGAGCCCTCATCGAGTCGATGGCGTGGCCGATGCTCTCGCCGAGTTCCGAGAGCGCCTCTTGCTCCGTGGCGTCGAACACGTTCGCGCGGTTGGCGTAGATGCTGAGGAAGCCGTAGACGCTGTCGGTGCCGACGAGGGGAACGACCGCCATCGACTCAATGCCGCGGCTCTCAAGCAGATCCCACCAGGGCTCCAGACTCGGCTCCGAGAACACGTCCTGTACGGGTTGGATCTCACCGGTGCGGATCGCCTTGCCGCCCGGCCCCTGTCCCAGCGGGTCGTCCGGGTCGACGGTGACTTCGAGCGACTCGACGTAGTCCTCGTCGTGATTCGCCCACGCTGTCGGCCGGATGTGGGTGTCTCCCGAGGTGTAGCGGCCGACCCACGCCCGGTCGTAGATGTCCGACTGAGTCAGTCGGTCACAGACCGCCTGTTCGAGTTCGCTCCGGTCGGTGGTGCTCACCACCTCCCGGGTCGCGATGCGGAGCGTGTCGTTGATGCGGGTCAACTGGTTCGCTCGCAGCCGCTGGCGCCGCTCGCGGGCGTCGTACACGCCGGTCAGGAGGCCGACGAGCGCACCCAGCGTGGCGGCGTTGAGCCAGGTCTGTGTCGCCGTCGGAAACGGGTGTCCCCGCGCAGCGAAGACGGCGAATAGCCACCCACTCGCGAGACTGAGCGCCAGTGTTCCGACGGCGGCCCACGCCAGCGTCCGGCCGGCGAACTCCTCCGGAACCAGACGCTCCGCCCACATCAGCACCCCGACACCCGTCATCACCAGCGACAGCACGAGAGGGACGAACGCTTCGACCAGTACCAGTGCTGGCCGGGCCCAGAGTCGAACGGCGGACTGCAAGTGAACGGCCGTGAGGACGACGCCGGCACCCACGACCAGCGTCCCGCTCGTTCGCGCCGACAGTCGTTTCATCGTTCCGCTGACGTTCGCACTCGGGACATATAGCTACTGCCCGCAGAAATCAATCGTGAGAACGGGGCGCTGGGTGGCGCCTGCTTCCTGTCACGCGCCCTCGTCGTCGAACGACAGCGGTGTTTGTGCGCCCCGATCCACGTGCAGATCGAAGATATCGAACCGGTTGTAGTGGCCCGTGATGTCGTGATGTGACTGTTCGTGTGCCCGGTCGGTGAGATCCACCGCCGCGTGGACGATACCCTCGCCGTCGAACTGCGGCCCCGCCAGATACTCGCCCGTCGGCCCGACGACCGCCGAGAGACTCGGCCCCTCGCTCAACGAGGGGTCGCCGATTGCGTCGGCCAGGTCGTCCGTCACAGTACCCATCGCCAGCGCGGTCGGCACCTTGCCCGCCTCGGCGTGAAACCGCGTGCGAACGCCGATCAGTCGCTGGAGCGCCTCGCGGTCGTAGCCCACGTATCGCGGCCACGAGGCCGCGTGGAGTTCCTGCCCCTGGGCCAACAGCGCGAACGCGAGCAGATGGTTCAGATGCTCTCCGCACATCAGGCCGCCGAGCGTCCCCATCGACGCGTCGAACACCTGCACGTCGACGCCGGAACCCCCGGCGTGGACGAGGCGCTCGTACAGCGTCGGGACGAGTTTCCGCCGCACGCCCAGCAGCGAGCCGTCGGCGTCGATATACAGTTGGGCGTTGTACAGCGTCCCGGCGGTCGGTTCCGCTTTCCAGTTGACGCCGATCACGACCGCACAGTCGGCGTCGCTGGCCGCCTCGGTGAGCCGGTCGACCGCCGGGCTCTGGGCCGTGACCGCCTCCGCGAGCAGCCGTTCGTAGAACTCCTCGAAGGTTAGATCCGGATCGTGCCGGAACCACTTGGGCGAGGCGGGGACGTGATATTCGGGGAAGACGAGCAGATCCAGGCCCAATTCGCCGGCGCGTCGGACATACTCGCAGTCCTTCCGTATCGTGGCCGCGCGGTCGAGATAGACCTCCGCGACCTGCGCCGCGCCGATACGAAGCGTCCGACGGGATTCGCTCATCGACGCGTGATTCGACCGCCGCCGTCTTAGTCGGTGCGACGTTCGTCGCTCGCGTTCACGTCCTCGGGGAACGCCTTCGACGGACTGCGTCGCCGCACGTCCGTCACGGGATGTGACACCGTTGGGACGTGTCTCGGATCCCTGTGACGGCGGCTCCCGACGCCGACCGATCCGGCGAGCCGACGCGGCGAGCTTTACGGTGTCCCCCGTCGGCCGTCAGTCCCGCCGTTCCCACCGCGGCGCGGCGTCGAGTTCCGGCACTGCCGCCGAGAGATCCATCCGCGCGGCGCCGTAGAACTGCTCCCGTCCTGTCGGCGTTCGAACGCGCATGACGACCGTCTCGCTCGTCACGTCGAACACTGCCAGCGCCCACGACGAGCCGGCGTGTGTCCATCGGCTGTGAACCGTCGACTCGTTTCCGTCGACCACACGCGAGCCGAGTTCCCAACTCAATCGAGTCAGTGGCGACAGATCGAACGGCACGACGTGGGGAAGTTGCGCACCGTCCCCGTCTCGGGGCCGTGATCCACGTGTTGCCATACCAGTCCCTTTGGATCAGTGAGTAAAAACGTGACCGTTCGGCTCGGCCGGACGGCGCCCGACTTCGACGGGAGCCGAATCACTCGGCGTGGCGAACGATATGCACGTCGTAGCGTGGATCGGTCGAGAGCGGATCGCCCACGCTCGTCACCGGCGTCGACACGCGCCCCGCGTTCTCGCTCCCGACGAAGATGATCGACACGTCGAGGGTCTCGGCGACCGTCCGGATCGTCCGGGTGACGTTGTCGACTGCCGTCGCCGTCTCGACTTCGCTCTCGCCCGGCCGTTCACACCGGAACTCGACTGCCTCGTCGATGGCTTTCACCCGCTCTTCGAACTGCAGACAGAGTTCGTCGGGACGGTAGGCGTCGCCGGCGTCGATCCAGCCACGCTCCTGTGCGAACGATGCGTCGTCGGGGACGACTGTCAGCGCGACCACGTCTTCGTCTCGATAGGCGCCGAACTCACACGCCCGCTTCAAGGCCGTCTCCGAGAGCGCCGAGCCGTCGAATGGAACCAGTAGCGTCACGCGGCGTGTTTCGGCGGGCGCTGTCTTATAGTATCGGCTTGCTGCGGATCACGGCTCCGTCGGCGCAGCCGCCGGGTCGGCGCAGCCGCCGCCCCGGAATCAGATTTGAGAACCCCCGTCCAACGTTTATATATGATCGAGCGACATCTCGCCCCATGTCACACCGGATGCGGGGCGTCGTGGTCGCGGGCGACCCCGTCGGCGCTCGCTCGACGTGCCCGCCGTTCCCGTCAGACGACCGACCGCTCGGCCGGGTTCGGCCGCCCGGAGGACGCGCGTGACCGAGGAGCGACACGCCGACGCCGGCGAGGCGTCGACGCCGTCGGACGGCCGGGACGTGTCGCCCCCGAGTGCCGTCACCACTGCGGGGGCACCGCCTAGCCAGCCGGCCGACTACCGACCCTCGCTCGACCGGATGCTGTACGCCCTCTTCGCCCGCCACGCCGACGACCGCCGGCACGTCCGGGATCGCAAACGCTACCGTGGGACGGATCTCCGACTCAGCTTCGACGTGTATCTCGCTCGCGTCTACGGCCTCTCCTGGGCCGTCGCGCTCCTGGTGACGCTCCCGGCGGTCGCCGTCGGGGTGGCGCTGGGTGACACGGTGCCGATGCCGGCCGTCGGCGAGGCGTTATCGCTCGCTCGCCTCGGCCTGTCGACGCCGTCTACGACGGTCGCGGTTGGGGCTGCCGGCGTCGCTCTCGGCGGCCTCGCCAAAGCCGCGACCGTCCGATTCGGTGGTCAGTATCTCCGCTGGCTGGCGAGCGCACGCCGGAACGATATCGAACGCACCCTTCCCGGCGCGGTTCGCTACCTGCACGTCCTCTCTTCCGGGAGCGACGGCCACCGGTCGATGCTCCGGAAGGTGGCCGACACCGAACCCTACGGCGCGACGGCGGTGTCGATCCGGAACGTGCTGAACACCGCCTCGCTCACGGGGAGTCTCCACGAGGGGCTCCGGCGCATCGCCCGGGACACACCCTCGCGGGAACTCCTCGCCCCCTTCCTCCTGAAGTTCAGCGAACACGCCCAGCAGGGTGAGGCGGAACTCGCCAACTACCTCCGGATGGAGAGCCGGATGCTCGCTCACCGGCAGGATCGCGCTCGCCAGCGCGCGGCCGGCCTGCTCGAACTCCTCTCCGAGGTGTTCATGGTGTTGCTGGTGTTGCCGACGCTTCTGGTGATCGTCCTGACCGTCCTCGCGGTCATCTCCCCGGGGCTCTCCGACCCGGTCACGACGCCGTTCGGGTCGACGAGCGTCCGTGCCGTCGTCATCTACACCAGCGCCGCGTTCGTCCTCGTCCTCGGCGTCGGCGCGAGCATCGTCGTTGGCGGTCTCCGGCCGCCCGGACAGACCGTCCACTACCGTCGGCCGAGAGGCGTGCTCGCGACGCTCGCGACGGCGGCCCACAACCCCGCCAGCGCCGCCGTCGTCGCCGTCGTTCCGGCGCTCGTCGCCGCCGCGACGCTCCGCGCCGTGGGCACCCCGCTCGCGGACATCGCCCTCCTGAGCTACGCCGCCTACGCCCTCCCGGTCGGCGCCGTCGGCGTCCGCCGTGCCCGCCTCGACGACGCCAAGGATCGCGAGATCAAGGACTTCGTCCACGCCGTCTCGGGTCACGTCAACCTCGGCCGTCCCTTCCCGCGGGCGGTGGAACTCGTCGCTCGCGACGTGGATTTCGGCCCGCTCGATCCCGACGTGGCCGACCTCGCCCTCAATCTGAGTTTTACGACGCCGGAGACGGCCGTCGACGAGAACGTCCGCACCGCGGCGCTGGAACGGTTCGTCGACGCCGTCGGCACGCCGCTGGCCGAACAGACGGTCGGCCTCGTGACCGGTGCACTCGATGCCGGGAGCGATGCGGGTACCGTCTTCGATACGCTCCAGACCGAAATCGGTCGGCTGTACCACGAGAAACGCCAGCTTCGGGCCAACCTGCTGGCGTACGTCGCCGTCGGGTGGACGACCGCACTGCTCGTCGTCGGCATCGCCGTCGCCGTCGGCATCCACGTCTTCGACGGGTTCGAGCAACTCGCCTCGGTGCAGGGCGTCGGCGGCACCGTGATCGAAGGGTCGGCTATCGACCTGGCGCGGGAGCGGTACCGGCTCTACGTCGTCACGCAGGCGACGATGCTGGCGTCCGGATGGTTCGCCGGCACCGCCAGCCGCGGCCGCTACGAGGCGCTTCTCCACTCCGGAGCGCTCGTCGTCGTCTGTCACGCCGTCTTCGCCGGGGTGGGGATGATATGACCACACGGGCCCAGTCGACGATCATCGGCGTCGCCATCCTGTTGGCGCTGACGGTCGTGAGCCTCTCCGCGCTCACCGTCGTGGTCGGCTCCCTCGTCGAGGAGAGCGCGAACGCCGCGGAGGAACGACGCGTCGCGGCGACGATGGACGCCGCCCTCGACCCGGAGCGGAGCGGCCGCCACGAGCGCCGCCTCCCGCTCGCCGAGGGACGGCTCCGAACCGTCGACCGCTCGCTCCGCGTCCTCGACGGCTCCGATCCGGTGGTCGAGCAGTCGGTCGGCGGCCTCGTCTACGCCGCCGGCGACCGACGGGTTCGCTACGTCGCCGGCGCGACGGTTCGGAGCGCCGGCAACGGCTCCCGGCTCTCCGGCGAACCGTCGATAGCGACCCGTGAACGGACGCTCTTCGTGGGCGTGCCCGTCCTCGGAGCGTCCGGCGTCGCCGTGGGCGGCGACGCGACCGTCACGCTCCGGACGAACGTGACCCACGACCGACGCCACCTGTCCGGCGACGGATACGGTCTCGCCGTCGAGACGCGCACGCCCGGCGTCTGGGAGCGCCGGTTCGGGGCGCTCGGCGCCACGACCACCCGCGACTCCTTCGACGACGACGGCGTCCCCAGCGTCGTCGCGCGCTTCCCCGCCGTTCGCGACGTGTACGTGTTCGTCCACGACCTGAACCTGGAGGTGGGGCGGTGACGGATCGCGGCCTCACGCCCGTCGTCGGCAAGACGCTCGAAGCCGCCATCGTCCTGCTCTACGTCGGCGCGCTGGTGACCACGCTCCACGGCGGCGTCCTGCCCGACTATCGAACCGCGACCGGGGCTGAGATGAGCGACCGCACGCTCGCGACGGCCGCCGACCGGGTCGAGACGGCCGTCCCCCCGCCGAGTACCGCCGTCGACGTGACTCGTACCGTCGACCTGCCCGCGACCATCGACCGAGCAACCTATCGGATTCGGGCCGAGAACCGCACGCTCGTCCTCGATCACCCCGATCCCGCGGTCTCGGGCCGCGTCCGTCTGGCGCTTCCCCGCCGTGTCGTCGCCGTCGAGGGCGTCTGGGAGAGCGACGACCGGGCCGTCGTCCGGGTGCGGAGCGACGCCGACGGAGTCCGGGTGATCCTCGGGTGAGAGGGCAAGCCAATCTGGCGGCGCTCGTAGTCGCGCTCGTCCTGCTGACCAGCGCGACAGTCGTGGGCGTCACCATCGCGGACGCGGCGCTCGCCGACGCCGACCGCGAACCGCTCGAACGCCACGCCGCGACCGCAGTCGCCGACCGTCTGGTCGCCACCGACGCCCCGACGACGGTTCGGTCGAACGCGCTCAACGCCTCGACACTGGACGACCTGAACGCGAGCCGGCTCGCCGACATCGCCCCGCCTGCCCGGTCGGGTGACGTTCGCGTCGCCCTCGACGGCGAGGTGGTGGTCGAACGCGGCGCGCCGGGCGGCGGGGCGACCGTTCGGCGTTCGGTGGTCGTCGTCTCCAGAGCGGCGCCGGCCCAGGTCGCGGCCAACCTCAGCCGGTCGTCGGTCGCACAGGTTCCTCGGGGCGTCGCTCGGGCGACTGTCCGGGTCGACGCCGGGCCGAACACCACTGTCCGAACCGTCCGTGCGAACGGGCGCGTCGTCCTCTACGACGGCGGGGGCCTCGACACACCGGCGACCGTCCACCTCGCCCGCTACGAACCGACGACGCTCCGGGTCGACGCGGGGGGGAACGCCACCGGGCGGCTGACGGTGACGTATCGACCGCGACTCACCACCTCACGGACGTTGACGGTGACCGTCGATGCGTAGGGGGCAGCTCTCGCTGTCGGTCGTCGAGGCCGCTATCGGCGTCGTCCTCGTCGTCGGCGTCGCCGCGGGGTTCGCCGTCGGTGCGGCCACGACGCCGTCGCCGGAGCCGGAGCTCGACGCGCTGGCACGGGACGCGGCGAGCGTCCTCGGCTCGGAGCCGACGGACGCCGGACACGACTCCCGGCTGGTCGCACTCGCTCGTTCCCCGGCGTCGTTCGCTCGGATTCGCCAGCCGATCCGCGAGCGGATCGCACGCTTGCTCCCTTCGGACGTGGCGTTTCAGGTGCGAACGCCCCACGGTACGCTCGGCTACCCGCGCCCGCCGAGCGCCACCGTCGGCTCGACGACGGTTCCGACGCGGTACGGCCCGGTGACCGTTCGGGTGTGGTACGGATGAGCCGGCGTCGCCGCGGCCAGCTCGTCCTCCTCGCGGCGGCCGTCGTCGTCACCGCCCTCGTGCCGATGCTCCTCGCGTACGCCCAACTCGGCGCGGGGAGCGTGACGGCCGATCCGGCCGTCGAACGGACGACCATCACCGACGCCAAGCGAGTGCTCGAACGGTCGGTCGCCGAGACGACGGTCGCGCTGGCCAACGAAACCGGCGCCGACCGCCACAGGGCCGTCGCAGCGACGGTCGCCGACCGCCTCCGGCCCGCCGTCGACCACGTCGAAGCCACCGGCTCGCGCCGGGATGTTACCGTCACCGTCGACCGCAACGACACCGCGGCGACCCGGTGGGCCGGCGTCGCCTGTCCCCGCGGCCCCGACCGCGTCTTCGGCGACTGCGTCGTCACCGACGGCGTCGTCACACAGACTCGGGCGAACGACACCGCCCTCGTCGCCGTTGCCGTCGACGTGGTCGTCCGGGGGCCGGACGGCACGGCCGAGGCGACGTTCGTCGTTCGGGGTGTGCGCGGGGCGGTGGCGGATCGGCGGACCGACGCGCGCGATGCGCCGGCTGTCGAGACGTGACGGTCGGACGCCGGGATATCGGCAGTCCCCACGATCACCCGCCCGAGCCGGCTGTCAGTGGACGACCGGACGATTTCGGCCGCCGCGGCGACCCTATTATCCGTCTCCGCGCCGTTCACACCCGTATGCAAGTCACCCTCCCGGTCGCGCTCGGTGCCGTACTCGCTGTCGTCGTACTCGGTGTCGCCGGACTGATCGCGAGCGGGATGATGGCGATACGAACGACGCTGATGATGGTCGCCCCGTCGATGCTCGTCTTCGGGTTGCTCGCGTTCGGTATCGGCGTCAAGCACGGCGAGTTTCGGGCGACTCGGTAAGCCGACTGCGAATGCGGCACGACGCTGGCGACGGCCGTTACCGAGTCGTGGCCGACCGCTCAGGAGCGGTCGTCGGCATCCGTCGCTGTCGGTCGGTCGGCGTGCGGGCCGCGGGAAGCCGAACGGTCACGGCGGCGCCCGTCGCGTCGTTTTCGACGACGAGTTCGCCGTCGTAGGCGTCGACGATCCATCGGACGAGCCAGAGGCCGACCCCGTCGCTGTGCTGGAGTGCCGTCTCGGTCGCGTCGGTGTGAACGGCGAGTTCGGTGTCCGAGAACCCCGGCCCGTCGTCCCGGACGCGGAGTTCGGCGGTGTCCGACCGTCCCTCGGTCGGCCGGACGGTAACCCACACCCTCGGCTCGGCGTCGCCGTGTTCGACCGCGTTCCTGAGCAGGTTGTCGACGACCGACGCCAGCAGATCGTTCGCTCGCACGTACGTTCCCGGTCGGATGTCCGTCTCGACGACCACGCCGTCGTGGACGCGACGAACCTCCTCGACTCGGTCGGTCGTGAGGGCGCTGAGGTCGACCGGCTCCGTCTCGACCATCGCTTCGAGGTCGTCGAGGCGGTTCGCCGCGTCGCTCAGGCGCGTGATGTGATCGAGCTGGTCGTGGATCACGTCGGCGGCCTCGGACACCGACACCTCGTCGGCATCGACGAGAGTGAGATGACCGCGGACGATGTTGACGCTGGTTCGGATGTCGTGCCGGAACAGGCGGAGAAAGACGGTGTTGCGCTGGTTGAGCGTCCGTGTGCGTTCGTGTTCTGCCCGGAGTTCAGGAGCGCCCCGACGAGTACGCCGACGACACCGCCCGCCGTGATGTCGACCATGACGACACTCCGCCAGCCCACGCCGCCGAGCGTCGCCGGAACCCACAGGAGCAGGAAAACGGAGAGCAGGGTGGGAACCCCCAGACCGAGCGTCGACCACGCAGCCACGCGCCACACCCGCTCCCCGTCCAGTCCGCTGTGCGAGAGGCCGACCCCGGTCAGCGTGAAACACCCGGCGACCATCACCCCCAGACAGAGCCCGAGGAGCGAGGTTGATTCGGTGGTGGCCAGCCCGGTACCCGGCGGCACCAACACGCCCGTGAGCGACCCGAACAGCACGATGCCGACGGAGACGAGGTAGCTCGTCCCGAGAACGCCCTTCGAAGCCATCCCGTCGAGGACGATACCGGTCAATAATATAAATCGACTGACGTGATTATCAGGAATGATTTCGCTCCACGTCCGATGAGCCGTTCCGGATCGTCGGACTGAAACCCGTCGTCCCCGTATATCGCGTGTGTCCGAGACGCCCGACGACTACGCCGCCCGCCTGCGTGAGCACCGCGCCGAGAAGGATCGTGTCTTCGCCGAGTCGCGGGGGTCGCCGCTCCCCCCCGAGGAACGCGACGACTTCGACGGCCTGCCGTACTTCGACCCGAACCCCGACTATCGCGTCGACGCGACCGTCACGGTGTCCGACGACCCCGTCCCGGTCGAGATGGAGACGAGCGACGGTCGGACGGTTCGGTATCTTCGGATCGTCACGTTCGAATTCGCCCTCGACGGCGACACTCACACGCTCCACGGCTACCGTCAGGAGGGCGCTGACTCCGACGATATTTTCGTCCCGTTCCGCGATAAGACGACCGGACAGCAGACCTACCGTGGCGGGCGGTACATGGAACTCGAACCCCACCGCGCACTCGACGACGGTGATCGCGTCCCCCTCGATTTCAACCTGGCGTACACGCCGTTTTGCGCGTTCAGCGACGCGTTCTCGTGCCCGCTTCCGCCCGAGGAGAACTGGCTGGAGACGACGATCCCTGCGGGCGAACGGTCGCCGAACGAATAACGAATGCCGTCGTCACTCACGTCGCGTCGGGGAGTGGGTCGGAGCAGCCGAAGCCGGACTCCGCACCGGCAGGCGCGAAGACGAACGGGCCGCGGAACGTCTCGTCGCTCTCGGCCGGACCCGTCATGCTCGCTCCGAGACCGTGGCGGTGTTCGCTGGTCGGTTCCGCCGCTAGCGCTGTCGTAGCCCTCCTCACTCATCGCAGACCAGAATGCGCCGTGAGGTGTTCGCCGTATCATCCGGCCGGAGCGCCGCGGAACCAGGACTTATCTCCCTCGCCGCCGACCGACGACCATGAGCGAACAACAGCCCAGTCCGGTCGTCAAGCGGGCCAGCGACGTCGAGTACGACACCCTGTCGCAAGCCGACGGCGTGCGGAAGGCGGTCATCTTCGACGAATCCGACGGAGCGCCGAACTTCCGGATGCGCCGTTACCACCTCGACCCGGGTGCCGAGGTGCCGAAACACACCAACGCCGTCGAACACGAAGTCCACACGGTGACCGGGGAGTACGTCGTCGGCATCGACGGCGAGGAACACACCGTCACGGCGGGCGACTCGCTGTTGATCCCGGCGGGCACGGTGCACTGGTTCCGTAACGAGAGCGACGCCGAGAGCGCGTTCGTCTGTATGGTGCCGAACGGCGACGCCGGGATCGACCTCGTCGACGAGTAACGACCGCTCCGCGCGGTCGGCCGGCACGTTCGGGAACCTCGCCGAGAGCGGCCACCACTCGGCCGCTGTTCTCGGGTCGAGCCGTCACCCCCACGTCGCCCGGATCGAGGCAGTCGTCGTCGGATGACCCGACGACGGTGTTTCGCTCCCGTCGAGCGTTCGGTCAGACGGACGGCGCGTGACTCGGGATAACAACGTCTCTCGCCCCCCGAACGTTGGTGGCGGTGGGGGCCGTACGGCCGGCCATGCCGAAGACCGCACCGTTCGAGGAACACACCGACCGATACGAGGGATGGTTCGAGGAACACGAGGCCGCCTACCGCACCGAACTGGCGGCGTTGCGCCGTCTCCTGCCGGCGCCCGGATACGGGGTGGAGATCGGCGTCGGCAGTGCTCGGTTCGCGGCCCCGCTCGGGATGGCAGTCGGGATCGATCCCGCCGGCGAGATGCTCGCGTATGCCCGCGAGCGCGGGATCGAGGTGACGAAAGGCGTCGCCGAACGCCTCCCGTTCAGGGCGGCGACGTTCGACACCGCGCTGATCGTGACGACGATCTGTTTCGTCGACGACGTGGCCCGGGCGCTGGCCGAGGCCGACCGCGTCTTGACGCCCGACGGGGCCCTCGTGATCGGCTACATCGACAAGGACAGCCCCGTCGGGCGCATCTATCAGGAGACCAAAGACGAGAACCCGTTCTACCGGGAGGCGACGTTCGTCTCGACCGAGGAACTCGTCGTGGCTCTCGAGGACGCCGGCTTCTCCGACTTCGAGTTCGTCCAGACCATCTACCACCCCCTCGACGAGGTCGACGCCCTCGAACCGGTCGAGGAGGGGTACGGCGACGGGTCGTTCGTCGGGCTCAGGGCGACCCGGTAGGATCGCGGCGCTCGTCCGGCCTCGACGCCACGGGACGTTACGGATCGGGCCGCCGGATCGCGTGCCACGACAGCCACCGGCGAACTGTCCGTCGTGCCCGTTCACGAGGGGAGCGTGTCCAGTGAAATCGCGAAGGCGGTCGAGGCCCTCGACGCGTTCGGCGTCGCCTGTGAGACTCCCCCGATGGGGACGGTCGTTGAGGCCGACGACGCGGCCGAACGGTTCGCGGCGGCGGCGGGCCACGACACCGTCCACGCGGCCCGAGTGATTACGACGCCGAAAGTCGACGACAAGCGACCGAGCGACGCCCCCGCCAGCGAGAAAGTCGCGGCCGTCGAACGACCGCTCGGACGCGAGGCCAGTCGACGCCCCGACTGACCGGTCGCCCGACACCACGAGCGTCAGAAGAGGGAGACGTCGCCGGCGACCAGGTCGTCTGCGAGCGTATCGAGAGCGTCGAGTTCCTCGGTGACGATATGCCGAACCGGGTCGTCGTCGCTCGCCGTCGTATCGATGTCGATAGCCAGTGGTTCGGTCACCGGTTCGCCGATCCGCGAGAGGAGTTTCACCTCGGTGTGGTCGGCCCCGAGTTCCTGGTGGACGCGCTCTGCGGCGTTCGTGGCGACGAGGTTGTACAGTTTGCCGACGTGGCTGACCGGGTTCTTTCCGGCCGTCGCCTCGAGACTCATTGGCCGGTGAGGCGTGATGAGACCGTTGACGCGATTGCCACGGCCGACGTTGCCGTCGTCTCCCATCTCCGCGGAGAGGCCGGTCTCGGTGAGGTAGACCGATCCGGCGTCGATGTCGTCGGCGGCGTTCACGTCGACGTGGACGGTTCGATTCGTTCGCTCGGTCGCGTAGCGCCGGGCGAGTTCCGCGATCCGGTCGGTCACCGCGACGTACTCCTCGAGGTTCGCTACGTGCCGCGAGACGACGGCGGCCGCGACGACGAGCCGCAGGCCGTCGCCCGAGCGCCAGCCCATCACCTTGACGTCGGCACCGACTGCCTGAATCCGCTCGCGGAGCGCCCGTGCGAGTCCCTTGACGATCCGGTCGGTTTCGGACAGCGGTGCGTAGCCGACGCCGACGCTGGTGTCGTTCGCCCGGGGCGTCGCCTCGCCGAACAGCGACTGCAACTCGGCCGACGTCTCGCCGATTCGTGAGTCCAGCTCGATTACGTCGGCTGGCACTGCCTCGAACTCCGTCTCGACGTACTCTCTCGCGGCCTCGATCGCTATTTCGTCGACCGGGATCTGCCGACCGTCGGCCGTCCGGGTCGCCCGGCCACCGAGCAGGACGTACATCGGTTCCACGACCTCCCCGCCGCCGAAGGCCGGTTCCGTGGCGCCAGCGACGAGTTGCACCTTGTCGGTGTTGTGGTGGAGAACTTCGCCGAACTCGTCCAGATAGCGTTGCGAGAGTCGCCGCGAGACGGCCTCGGCGATGCCATCACAGATCGAATCGGGGTGGCCGAGTCCCTTCCGTTCCACGAACTCCGTTTCGCGATCCCCGATCGGAGCCTCGTCGAGATGCCGGATCGTGACCGTCGGTACCATAGCACACGTCGTTCGCACGCCACGACTAAGCTCTGGGGGACTCGCTCCGTCCCCGGCGACACCGTTATGCTCGCGGCTTCCCTTCGTCAGACGAAATGTCAACGTCACGACCAGCGGTCGCGGCGGTCGCCGCGCTGGTGCTCCTGAGCGGGTGTTCGGGCGTGCTCCCGGGCGACGGCGCCGGGACGCCGACGCCATCCCCGACGCCGACCGATACCGGCACGGCCGAGGCGTCGTACGCCCAGACGCCACACACCGGCTGCCAGCCCGGTGCGATCAAGAAGGATGGCACCTGTGAACCCGTCACCACGGGCGGGAACACCGACATCTTCGCTGCCGAGAACCTCTCGGCGATCACGACGACCGAGACGACCATCGACGGCACACCGGGCTATCTCGCACGCCCCGCCGATAACGGCACCTACCCCGCAGTCGTCATGATCCACGAGTGGTGGGGGCTCAATGAGAACATCGAGCACATGGCCGACATCCTCGCCGGCCACGGCTACGTCGTGTTCGCGGTCGACCTCTACGACGGGGAGGTGGCGCAGAACTCCTCGGAGGCGGCCCGACTCGCCGGCCAGGTGCGGTCGAACCCCGACGTTGCCGTGACGAAGATGAGCCGCGCCGTCTCCGGCCTGCGTGAGGCCCCCTACACCACGGATCGGGTCGCCAGCCTCGGGTGGTGTTTCGGCGGCGGCCAGAGCCTCCAGTTGAGCCTCAGCGAGGCCGACCTCAACGCGACGGTGATCTACTACGGCACGCTCACGACGAACGCGTCGACGCTCCGGCGGATCGACGGCCCGGTTCTCGGGATCTTCGGCTCCGAAGACCAGGTGGTCGGCATCGAGAACGTCCGTGCGTTCGACCGGACGCTCGACGACCTGGGTGTCGAACACGAGGTGTACGTCTACGAGGGCGCCAGTCACGCCTTCGCCAATCCGAGCGGCGAGAGTTTCCGGCCGAACGCCACCCGGAACGCGTGGACGAAGACGCTGCGCTTCCTCGACGAGCATCTGCGGGACGGACGGCGGTGACGACACGCCGGCAGTGAGCGGCGCGTCGGCGCCGTGGTGTCACTGCACCAACAAAACTTAATATCCCTGGGAGTAGTGTGGTGTGGCGTACCATGACAACCGACGCCCTCTCACGGATCCTGTCCGACGACGCCGCCGCGTCGGGTCGCGTTCGGGGGCGCGACGCGCAGTCGGCCAACATCTCGGTCGGCCGGGCACTGGCGGATCTGGTTGGCACGACGCTCGGGCCGCGGGGTCTCGACAAGATGCTCGTCGGATCGGACGGGAAGGTCATCGTCACGAACGACGGCGCCAGCATTCTCGACCGACTGGACATCGACCATCCCATCGCGCAGGTGCTCGTCGACATCGCGTCCCAGCAGGAGCGCCGCGCCGGCGACGGCACGACCACCGCCGTCGTCTTGGCGGGGGAACTGCTCGCGGCCGCCGAGGAACTCCTCGAACGCGGCCTCCATCCGACGACGATCATGGAGGGCTACCACCGGGCCGGCCAGCGAGCGGTCGAGACGCTCGACCGCGATGCCGTCGTGATCGACGGCGACGATCCGGAACGCCTCCGCGACGCCGCCAGCACGGTCATCACGGGCAAGTGGGACGCCGAGGCGACGGCGTTTCTCTCGCAGTGCGTCGTGGAGACGGTACAGGCCATCCGCGGCGACCGCACCGTCGACTTCGAGAAGATCACCCGGAAGACCGCCCCCGGCGGATCGGTGTTCGACACGCAGGTGGTCGACGGCCTCCTCATCGATATGGCGGAGTCGTCGACCGACGTGGTCTCGCCCGATCCGGGGCCGCCGCGTCGGATCGAGGGAGCGACCGTGGCGCTCGTCGACGACCAGTTGACGGTCGAGACGGCGACGGGGCAGGGCGCCGTGAGCGTCGACTCCCCGGCCCAGCTCGAACAGTTCCGGGCGTACGAGGACGATGTCTACGCGTCCCAGATCGAGCGAATCGCCGACGCCGGCGCCGACGTCGTCTTCTGTCAGAAGTCCATCGACGACCGGGTGCGCTATCTGCTCGCCAAGGAGGGCATCCTCGCGGTCGAGCGCACGCGACAGGACGAACTGTACAAACTCGGCCGCGCCACCGGCGCCCAGTACGTCGCGACGGTGGACGACCTCACCCCGGCAGACACGGGGCGCGCCGGCGTCGTGGAACAACGGGCGTTCGGCGCCAACCAGTTCACCGTCGTCAAGGACGCGGACGGGTTCGATCAAGTGTCCCTGTTGCTCCGCGGCGGCACCGAACACGTCGTCGACGAGGTCAAACGCCTCGTCGACGACTGCTTCCACGTGCTCAAACTCGTGATCGAGGCGGGGCGCGTCGTCCCCGGTGGCGGGGCGACCGAAGCCCACGTCGCCCGCGAACTCCGGGACTACGCCACGGCGGTGCCGCGACGGGAACAACTCGCCATCGAGGCGTTCGCGGACGGCCTCGACGCGATTCCGCGGACGCTCGCCGAGACGGCGGGGTTCGATCCCGTGGACAGTCTGATCGAACTGCGGGCGCGCCACCACCGGGGTGAGCAGCGGGCGGGCCTCGTCCTCGAGACGGGTGGCGTGGCCGACATGGTCGCTCGCGGCGTCGTCGAACCGGTGGCGGTGAAACGGCAGGCACTCGACAGTGCGGCCGAAGCGGCGAACCTGGTGCTCCGGGTCGACGACGTACTCGCCAGCTCCGTTGACCGCGACGGGCACACCGAGGACGACCACGCACACGGCCCCGGGGAACTCGTGGAGAGTACCGACGGCTACCCGTGGGCCGTCGGGCACTCGATGGGACACGACCACTGACGCGGGGCGTCGCTCGGGTGACGGCCGAGCGGATCGACCCCGCTCGGTCGCCCGGCGTTCGCTCTCGGAGTCAGGTCGGATGGGCGGCCGATCCGCGGTCACCACCCTCGCCGTCGGCGAGCGTGTCGGGGTCGATGTCGATGTCGAACACTTCGTTCGGAACGGACACCGTCACGCACGTGTTCGGCAGGTCGACGATGCCGGCGATCCGACTCTCGACCGGGGCCGTACTCAGGATGATGTACGCCTGTTCCTCGGTGTAGCCGAAGTTCGTCAGGTAGTCGATGGCGTCGAGACAGGCCCGACGCATACCGACGTTGGCGTTCTTGTAGTGCTGAGTGCCGTCCTCGTCGACGGAGTAGCCCTCGAACACGACGTAGTTCGAGAAGTCGGGGTCTTGGTAGCCGGGTTTGAACATCGCGTAGTCGGTGCCGAACTTCGCCACCCCGTTTTTGATCAGGTCGACCTTCAGATCGATCCAGCCGGCCATCTCGATGGCGCCACAGAACGTGATTTCGCCGTCGCCCTGCGAGAAGTGCAGGTCGCCCGTGATGAAGTTCGCGCCCTCGACGAACACCGGGATGTACACCCGCGAACCGCGGCCCAGGTTCTTGATGTCACAGTTGCCAGCGTTCTCCCGGGGTGGGATCGTTCGGGCGGCCTTCTCGGCCGCCTCCTCTGCCTCCTCCTCGTCCATGTCACCCAGGAGCACTTCGTTCGGTTCCGGCGGGAGGGCAAGCGGCGGTTGGGCCTCTCGCGTCTCGTGATTGACCGCAGTCTCCCGATCCGGCCCCTTGTCGATGAGTTCCTGTTCCCGTTCGTTCCACCGTTCGAGGAGTTCGTGTGAGGGCGCCGTCCCCATGATCCCGGGGTGGGCACATCCGGGGAAGCGCACGTCCTCGACGTGCCGGGAGTGGGTCATCACGCCGTCGAGATCCCAGATGGCCTTGGCGGCGTCCGGGAAGTGGTCGGTCAGGAAGCCGCCCCCGTTCTCTAGGTCGAAGATACCGGTGAACCCCCACTCGTGATCCGGGAACGGCCCGAGGTCGAGGATGTCTACGACGAGAATGTCCCCCGGTTCGGCGCCTTTCACCTCGAACGGCCCGCTCAGGTGGTGGTTCGGGTCGAGACGCATATCCCGTATGTCGTTCGCGCTGTCGTCGTTGACCACCTGGTTTCCCGTCCAGTCGAGGCACTCGATGCGCACTTTCTCCCCCGGTTCGATCGAAGCCGCCGGCGGCACGTCGGGATGCCACCGGTTTACGATCGGATCGGGTTGCTCGTCTATCGCGGCGTCCGTATCGACTTCGAAGACAGTCTCTGGCATGCTGTTCTCTAGCACATACCACCCAGAAAAATATAATTAACCATCCAACAGTTTCGATACATATCAATCAGGTACTATTATAGTTTAGTTTACATGAAGGAACTGGATTATTGAAACCCGCCGAAAGACCGCCTTATCGGCGGATAATCCACATTTCTACTAGAAGATAACGTTCACACACATGTTATTTCGACAATAAAAAAGTGAATTTTTTATACCTGTGTGTCATATTTCACCGCGGCATCGTATGTCACACAGAACACAGACAGTGGATGGGGACGGATCATGGCACTAATCAACACGCTCGGGATGGGACTGGTGTACGTCGGAGCGGTGCTGATCGTCAACGGTCTCTGGTTGCTCGGCTACGGGGACGGCGACGACGTTGCGATACTCAACTTTCTGACGGGTCTGATCACGTTCCTGATCGCGGTCTGGTGGGGGTTCTTCCCGGAAGCGTCCGCGGGAACGCCGTTCAACGCGGCCGGCACGCTGTTGTTCTCCTTCACCTACCTCTGGGTCGGCGCGAACGCCTGGCGCGGCATCGACGATCAACGGGGCTTCGGCTGGTACTGTCTGTTCGTCGCCGCGCTGGCGGCGCCGACGGGCTTTCTCGTTTTCCAGGCCGGCGACATCGGTCTCGCCGCTCTGTGGTGGATCTGGGCCGTCCTCTGGTTCACGTTCTGGGTGCTCCTGGGCATCGAACGCGACGAGTACACCTCGATCATCGGCTGGTACACGACCGCCGTCGGCATCGTCTCCGGCGCCGCAGGCTACGTGATGGCGATGGGGGCTTGGCCCTGGGCGTGACACCCTTTCGTCATCGCGCTATGCTCGCTCCGATCCCTGCTCGCGACCGAAGGTATCACCGCCGCACGCGTATCCATGCCCAATAGCACGCTTCCCGCAATCGACGACTGTCTCGACATCTATCGACGGATCTACGACCACTTCGGGACGGCGGCGTTCTCACCGGAGCGACTCGCCGACGCGCTCGATCCGGACGCTCGCGCCAGCGACGGCCGATCACTGACACATCTCCTCGACTTGCTCGTCGCGTACGGACTACTGGAGCGCCGAGGACGCGAGCGGTACCGAATCCGGTGTGCTCCCGACGAGAGCCTCGACCGGTGGCGGACGGTCGCTGTCTCGCGCACTCGGCGACTCCATCGACTCGTCGACGGGACGGTTCCGTTCTCCGACGGGTCGGTCAGCCAGGTCGACGACGCCCTGTCTCACGGGGGAGAGACGTTCGCGAGCGTCCCCGTCGATCACCCCGACGACTTCGACGCCGTCGAGACGGCGGTGGTCGGTCGCTTCGATGCGAGGCCGGCATGTGCCGGCGTCGTCCTTCGCTCGCCCGGTGACCTCGCGGCGGCGGTTCAGCGGTTCGCGGATCGGCTGTGTGATCGGGGGGTCGCGCATCGGGACTGGGCCTTCGAGAAGGCGACGACCGATCTGGTGGGCGCGCAGAAAAACGACCTCGAGTTCCGACTCTTCCTCCGGGTGACGACGTAGGTATCGGCCTCGGACGCTCCCTCGATGCTTTTCCCGTTGCCCGTGCTAGTTCGTGGTACGCCATCACGTGTCGATCCGGTCGCGCCCGGCGACGCCGACGCGGTGAACGAACTGTTAGACGACGTGGCGGGCTGGTACGGGGATGCGGCCTTCTTTGGCGCGATGGCCCATCAGCCGACGGTGTTCGAACGTCTCGTGTCCCTGTTCCGGGCGTTTCCTCGGAGCGAAGGGCTCTCGCCCGAACTCCTGGAACTGGTTCGTCATTACCGGTGGTTCGCCGGACTGTCTCGGCGAACCACCGGTGAACAGTTACAATAATCCGTATCACACGGCGAGAGGAACTCGCCGTGCGCCTGGCCGAACGTCTGTCGACGAACCCACAGACGGTCACCGACGCAGATATCGAGACGCTCCGCACCGTCTTCGGCGAGTCGGCACTCGTCGAACTGCTCCTATTCGTGAGCCTGGAAGTCGGCCTCGACCGGTTCTGTATCGCGCTGGCTCTCGACACCACTCCGCGGAGTCGGTATCCGACCGACCTCGACTACCCGTTCGACTTCGAATCGGCACCCGACTGACCGCCGTCCTCCGGGTCGGCAGCCACCCACCACACGTCTTCGTGGATCTGCCACCCGCCCGTCTGGAGGTTCTGTGAAATCGTGTAGTCGTTCCCGCTCGGATCGATGACCCGGATGGCGTACCGACTCGTCTCCACGACTTCGAACGCCTGGTCTCGGTCGTTGAGGCGGAGTTCGTCCCCCGTCTCGACGCCGTCGAGTCGCGTCGTGAGGGTGGCCGGCGCGAGGGCTGATCGGTCGTCGGCGTTCCCGTCGTCCGAGTCCATGCCGGGTGGAGTTCGCGTCCCCACTCGCATATTCTTTGCCACGGCGCGGCTGGAATCGACTACGATTTCCCCAGCATCTCACACCTGGAGGCTCGGTTGCCAGCGCCGTCGGGTTGTGACGCCGGTAAGACAGCCGGCCCCATAAATGACAAAAGCTAAGCACAAATTTTAAACATTAGTTAACTAACTTTTCTGTGGGCAGTTCGCCCGAGACCCCCCATGCCCGAAGTACACTTCGAGGTCGACACCACGAGAGCCCCGGACGAGCAGCCTGGGGCGAACCCGTTCAATCGGTGGCATCCCGAACTCGAACCCGTGGTTCACACCGAACCGGGGGAGACGGTTCGGCTCGAATGTCTCGATTGGACCGGAGGACAGATCGTCGACAACGACGACCCGAACGAAGTTCGCGACGTTGATCTCAATCAGGTGCACTATCTCAGCGGTCCCGTCGAGGTCGACGGTGCCGAACCCGGTGACCTGCTCAAGGTCACGTTGCTCGATATCGGCCCGCTGAACGACCGGTCGGAGTTCGGCTTCACCGGCATCTTCTCCCAGCAGAACGGGGGTGGCTTCCTGACCGACCACTTCCCGGACGCCGCCAAGGCCATCTGGGATCTCGACGGCACGTACGTCTCCTCGCGCCATATCCCCGATGTCTACTACGAGGGGAAGATCCACCCCGGACTGATCGGCACGGCGCCATCGCAGGATCTGCTCGAGGAGTGGGTCGACCGGGAGGCGGAGCTGATCGAGCAACACGAGGACGATCCGGCGTCGATTCAGAACCACCCGACCGGCGAGTCCGAACCGCCGGTCGCCAGCCCGCCCACGCCCGACGGTGCGCAGGCCGGCGAGGCCGAGGGGGACGTTGCCGACCGGATAGCGGCGGAGGGCGCCCGAACTGTCCCGCCCCGTGAACACGGCGGCAACTGTGACATCAAGGATCTCTCCCTCGGTTCGACCATCTACTTCCCGGTGTTCGTCGAGGGCGCGAAGTTCGGTATTGGCGACATTCACGCCTCACAGGGCGACGGCGAAATCACGTTCTGTGGCGCCATCGAGATGGCGGGCTACGTCGACATCAAGTTCGAACTCGTGAAAGACGGGATGGCGAAACACGGGATTAGCCACCCGATCTTCGAACCCGGCCATCGCGGCCCGGACTTCTCCGAGTACGTCGTCTTCGAGGGCTACTCCGTCACCGAAGACGGCGAGCAACACTACATGGATCCGCACGTCGCCTACCGACAGGCCTGTCTCGAAGCCATCGAGTATCTGAAGAAGTTCGGCTACACCGGCGAACAGGCGCTGATGATTCTCGGAACGGTTCCCATCGAGGGACGGCACAGCGGCGTCGTCGACATTCCGAACGCGTGTTCGACGCTCGCGCTCCCGAAAGACGTCTTCGAATTCGACATCAGCCCGGACGAACTCGGCGAGGCGGCGGACCGCGGACAGGTTCCCGTCACCGACGACCCCCTCGGCTGACGACCGCGACCCGATTTTTTCACTCCTCCGCCGGGCCAGTCACGACATCCTCGTCGACGACTCGTCGGATGGACGCCGCGAGCGTCGTGAGCGCGTCCGTCTCCGAGGGGATGCGGTCGCCAGTCGCCATCGCGTGATACCGCGCCCCGCTCACGAGCGCGAGCCGAATCGCGTCGTCGGTCGTGAAGATACGTTCGCCCGCCGTGTCGTTCAGCTCCTCCCGTATCTCCCGGAGCCGGTCGCGCGTCTCCATGGACATGGTGAGCGACACCTGGAACCGGTGGGGAATGTCCTCGTGGAACTCCCGGATCGCCGCTTCCAGTTCACGTTCATCTTCTGACATCAATGGAAGCAGGCGACCTCGGATAGTAAACGTTGGGGAGCGCCGCCCGAACGCAGTATTAAGTCGGTAGCGAGTGAGGTTCACACGCCTCGCTCCGGGACAGATCCATGGAACGACGAGACCTGATCTACGCTCTGGAAACCGGCCTGTTCATCGCCGTCGGCGGTGCCGCGGGAGCCAACCTGCGGTACGCCATCGGTACCCTCCTGCCGGGACTCAGGGGCACCCTCATCGCGAACGTGACGGGTAGTTTCTTCCTCGGTGTCCTCCTCTACGAGGCGATGTACACGGAACTGCTTGCCGAGAAAACGCGGGTCGTCTTCGGAACCGGGTTCCTGTCCTCGTACACGACCTACAGTACGTTCGCCGTCGAGTCGACGGCCGTCCCGTTCTGGCTCGGTCTCCTCAACATCGTCGGCAGTTACGCGCTCGGGGTCGGCGCGGTACTCGTCGGCCGGCGTCTCGTCCTCGCGCTCACCGGGACTGACTCCGGAGGGTCGACCGATGGCTAACCCCGCCTATCTGGTCGCCGTCGGCGGCATGCTCGGCGCCCTCCTCCGGCACGTCGTCAGCGTCGCCGTCGAACGGGAGTCGTTCCCGACAGGGACGCTGACGGTGAACGTCGTCGGAAGCTTCGCGCTCGGCCTGCTCACCGGCCTTGATCCCGGTGCCGACGTGTTGCTTCTGGTCGGCACCGGCCTCTGTGGCGCGTTTACCACCTTCTCCTCCTTCTCGTTCACCGTCGTGCGTCTCTGGGAGGAGGGCGAACGGGTGAAGGCCGCGAGCTACGCCCTCGCGAACATCGTGGGTGCGCTCGTCGCCATCGGCGCGGCCCGCGGCCTCGCGGCACTGTTCGTCGCCTGACGGTCGGCGGGGTGAGGACGCCTCACGCCCCGTCCACGAGGGCGGCGAGCATGGCCGAGGCGTGGTCGCGTTCGTCGGCGTTGACGGTGTGATCCATGCCCTCGTAGAGCCGTTTCGTCACGTCGGCGCTCAACCGTTCGAACACCGTCGCCGTCTCGTGGACACGCTCCTCGGGAATGTGCGGGTCGATGTCGCTACAGCCGAGGAAGACGGGGGTGCCCGTGAGGTCACCCCCGTAGTCGTCGGGGTCGATCCCCTCGCCGATGAGGCCGCCGCTCAGGGCCACGAGGCCGCCGTACCGGGTCGGGTTGCGCGCGACGAACTCGCTGGCGAGACACGCGCCCTGCGAGAACCCGAGAAGCAGGACGCGCTCGGTCGGAATTCCGGCGCCGTTGGCCTCGCTCACGGCGTCGGTGATGGCCTGGAGTCCCGACGTACGCCCGGGTTCGTTCGACTCGACGGGCGCGGTGAAGGGGTTCGGATACCAGGTGTTTCGGGCCGCCTGCGGCGCGAGATACGCCACGCCGGGCTGGCGGAACGCCTCGGCCATCCGAACGATGCTTCGGGCGGTTGCACCCCGTCCGTGGACGAGGACGGCGGCTGCCTCGGCCTCACCGAGCGGCGTTCCCGCGGTTACGAGGGGCTGATCGCCGTGTGGATCGGCCACGTCAGTTCACCTCGACGGCCGTCTGGGGGTCGTTCGCGACGGACGATACGTGATGCGGGCGGTTCGTTCCGTTGCTCATGATGTGGTCGCTGACGCCCACCCTCGACGGCGTGTGTCCCGTCGGGAGTCGGTGTCGCTACACGGCTCCTACGCCCGGCGCTGACTTATGCGTTTCATGACATGACCGACACCAGGTTGTGTCGGTGTCACCGCCCGCCGTCAGATGCCGAAGCGGCGCTCGAACTGCGTGGTGGCCTCGTCGGTGCCGGCGATGATCACCTCGTCACCGGCCTCGAACGTGAACGCCCCTGGATCGAAGTCGGTAATGGTCTCGCCGTCCCTGACGATGCCGACGACGGTACTGCCCGTCTCCGTCCGGACGCGTTCGTCGACGATGGTGCTTCCGACCAGCGTCCCGGCGGGAAGACGGACGACGTTCACCTGTTTGTCGTACGCCAGCACCTCCTCGTCCGCGAACACCGTCGAGGCGAGCATCCGACCGCTGACCGTCGCCAGCGACTGGACGTAGTCCCCGCCCGCGCGGTACAGTTTCTGCACGTCGTCTTCCTCGTTCGCCCGAACGACGATGTGGAGTTCCGGGTTCAACTCGCGGGCGATGAGCGTCGCGAAAATCGCCGTCGTGTCGTCCCCGACGGTGAGGATCAGTGCCGACGCGCTTTCGATGCCCGCGGTTTCGAGAACATCCGGGTCGCGGGCGTCGCCAACGACATCGACGTTGGTTCCGTCCTCGTTGTCGAGGACGGTCAGGCGGGAGCCGGTTTCCGACAGCGCGTCGTACGCGGCGTGGCCCGAGTCGCCGTACCCCGCGACGACGACTCGCTGGGGTGCGAACTCCCGGACGGTCGCGGCCGTCGCGTCCTGCAGGGCCTCCACCTGTGCCGACTCCCCGGCGACGAGGAGACGCGTCCGGGCGACCAACCGGTCGTCCTCGTCGACGGGCGTCTCGAAGTCACCGTCGAACCACGCTCCGATCACGTTCACGCCGAACCGGTCGCGCAACTGCGCCTCGGCGAACGTCCGGTCACAGAGGTCGCTGTCCGCCGCGACCGTGAGTTCGACGAGTTCGAAGTCGTCGCCGATGGCGACGCCCTCCTCGATATCCGCCGTGACCGCCGTCGGCACCTGTTCCGCCAGGCTCCGTCCCAGCAGTTGGCGGGGCGAGAGCACGTCATCCGCGCCGGCCGCGCGGTGGTATCGCGCGAGGTCTGCGTCCTCGACCAGCGTGATCACCCGCACCTCCGGACGAGCGTCGCGAGCCGAAAGGGCGATGCTCGCGTTCGTGTCGTCGGCGGCGTCGGCCACGACTGCGATTGCCGATCCGATCCCCGCGTTCGCGAGTACGTCCGTCGACTCGGGGTCGCCGTGGATGACCCGATACCCCGCCTCGTGGAGGTCGGCCGCCCGTTCCCCGTCGGATTCGACGAGGACGTACTCCCGGCTCCGGGCGTCGAGTTCCGCGATGAAGGCATCCGTTCGCGGCGTGTGATTGCAGATGATGACGTGTGCCTCCGGACTCACCACCGCTTCGGGGGCGCCGTCGGCGCGAGCGCTCCTCGGAGCCACGGCACCGCGAACACGTCGACGGCGGTGAGAATGAGGCCGATTCCGGTGAGTTGCATCGTGATCGCCAGGACGTTCATCTGGAGGGACTGCCAGGGAGCGTCCTCGCCGTAGCCGGTCGTGGTGAAACTCTGGATGACGACTTCGAGCGAGCGATACACGGGTTGTGGCTGGCCTTCCCAGACCGCCATGCCGACGTTGTAGATGCCGGTAAAGAGCAGGGTCGTCGCGACGACGAGCGCGAGGTAGGTGCCGGTGCGGCGAGTGCGAAACGCCATACGGCCGCGTTCGCCCCGTCGCTATTTATATCGAGTCGACTTCCTGGCCGCGCGCCCGGCAACCTGTCATACCGCTATCTATATCCGTCCGTGTACCGACACACGAGCCACGCGACCGGCGCCCGGGAGCACCGATGCCACAGCCACCGCCGACCCCCGTACCGGATCAGGGCACGGGGTGGGGACTTCTCTTTCTCCTCCTCGACCTCTATGGAACCGTCGCCCTCCTGGGGGTCGGAACGGGCGTCACGCTCGTGTTGCGCCGATTCGACCGGCGGGTTCCGACGGCGCTTCGGTATCTCGTGGTGGCGGCGTTCCTCGGTGCCTTCGGACTCGCCGGGTTCACCGTTCTGGTCGCCGCCACGGCCGAACGGCACGACGTCGTCGCCCTCCTCCTCGCTGCCGTCTTCGTTCCCCCGACGCTCGTCGGACTTCGGCGACGCAACACGGTTCCAGGACGGGGGGCTCTCCTCGCCCACGTCGCCACCACGTGGTGTTTCCCCTTCCTCGTCGGATTCGGCGTTCTCGCCGGCATCGGCACCCAGGTCAGCGGCGTCCCGCCCGCGGTCATCGGCGCGCTGGCGACGGGTATCGTGGTCGTCGGGACGGTTCTCGTCGACCGCCTGTTTCCGGACGCCCCGGGGGACTGACCGGGTGGTCGGTGCGCGGGTCACGCTCGCTCATCGGCGTCGCTCGGCGGGTTCCATCGCCGACCGCTCAGTCCACGAGACGGTCGCTCAGATCGTTCGCAACCGCGTCCGTCGTCGACTCGCCGCCGAGATCCGGCGTGCGGGGAGCGTCCGGGTCGGCCAACTGGTCGGCCACACCATCCCAGAGTGCCTCCGCGACTGCTGTCTCGCCGAGGTGGTCGAACATGAGCGACCCCGAGAGCACCGTCGCGAGAGGGTTGGCGACGCCCTCGCCCATGATGTCGAACGCGCTTCCGTGGACGGGTTCGAACAGCGACGGGTGGGTGCGGTCAGGATCGATGTTCGCGGAGGGCGCCAGCCCCATACTCCCCGTGACGATGGCACCGATGTCGGTGAGGATGTCCCCGAAGAGGTTCGAACAGACGACGACGTCGAACTCGTCGGGGCGGCGGATGAAGTCCATGCTCGCGGCGTCGACCAGCAGGCGTTCGACGTCCACGTCGGGGTACTCCTCGCTCACCTCCGCGACGATGTCGTCCCAGAACACCATCCCGTGGGCCTGCGCGTTCGACTTCGTGACGTTCGTTAGCTTGCCGTTCCGCTCGCTCGCGGCCTCGAAGGCGGGACGGACGACGGCTTCCGTCGCCTCACGGGTGAACACCGACGCCTGTACTGCCACCTCGTTCTCGAAGCCGCGGTGTTCGCGCCCGCCCACGTCGGCGTACTCGCCTTCCGTGTTCTGCCGGTAGACGACCAGGTCGATGTCGCCGCCGTCGTACCCCTTCAGGGGGCTGTCGACGCCCTCGAACAGGTAGGAGGGGCGCTTGCAGACGTGCTGGTTGAATCCCTTGGTGATCGGGAGACGGAGGCCCCGGAGCGTGACGTGGTCGGGGACATCGGGATGGCCGACGGCGCCGAGGAGGATGGCGTCGAACGACTTCAGCTCGTCGAGGCCGTCCTCGGGCATGAGCGCTCCCTCGTCGAGGTAGCGTTGGCTCCCCCAGTCGAACCACGTCGTCGTCACGTCGACGCCGTGGGTCGCCGCCACGTCGATCAGGAGCGGTTCGACCGCCTCGACGACTTCGTTGCCGATACCATCGCCGGGGATGACCGCGATCTCGTCGGACATGGGCGTGGGTGACGGCACGCGGTCATAAATCGTCCGGAGACCGCTGTCATCCACCGCTCGCCGCGCAGTTGTTCGGCCCCAGTTCGAGTTCGAACGCCGTCTCGTCGTCGACGGTTTCCCGGCCGCAGTTGATGGCGACGATCCGTTCGGCGTTGGCCGGTTCCGCCCCCGTGTGGGTGACGTGGTCGACGAACGCCGCCTCGTCCATCTCGAAGACCGCCAGGCGCTCCCGGCAGTCGCCGAGGGTCGCCACCCGGGGCGTGTCGCCGTCGTCGATTCCGGCGTCGGTGTGGCCGGGAGCGACGACCGTCTCGTCCGGATAGCGGGCCAGGTGCTCGGTCACCGTCGCGTACAGTTCCCGGGCCCGTGCCTCGGGGTCGGCACCCTCCTGCAGGTCGGGGCGGGCGACGCCGTCGAGAAAGAGGCTGTCGCCGGTCAGGAGCACCTGACCGACGCGAACGCCGGTCATCCCCGTGGTGTGTCCGGGAAGCGCCACCGCCGCCAGATGCACGCCCCCGACCGTGACGGTGTCGCCGTCGGTCACCGTCTCGAAGCGATCCGCATCGGTGACGCCGCGTTCGACCGCTCTCGCCGGCAACACCGGCGTCGCATCGGCCGTCGACGCGAGCGCCCGGACGCCGCTTACGTGGTCGGCGTGGACGTGCGTATCGACCGCGTACGTCAGCGTGGCGTCCAGATTCGCCGCATCCGCCCGATAGCGGTCGGCGAACGCGCGCAACGGGTCGATCACCGCCATCTCGCCGCCTGCGACGACGGCGTAGCCGAGACAGCCACTCGCCGGCCGGCGGTACTGGTAGACATCAGCGGCGATGGTGGTGTGGATGGCGACCCGGTCGTAGAGCCGTGCCCACCCCGCCATCCCGCCCGCGAGGTTCTCGGCGTCGATGCCGGCGTCGACGAGTTGGGCGGCCACCTCGGCGCTCGCCTCCCCGTGAGGACAGACCACGACCACCGGCTCCCGAACCCCGTCCGGCACCAGATCGGCGACGCTGTCGGTCACTCCTGCGGCGACGAACTTCATATACGGGACGTGGTGGTAGTCGAGGGCCGGTGCTTCGATGCGCCAGCGCTCCACCTCATCGCGGTTTCGCACGTCGAGTACCGTCACCGGTTCGCTCGCGGCGAGTCGGCGGCGGAGTTCCGCCGGCGTGAGACTCGGTATCGCGTCGGCGGCCATTTCCCGTTCGTTGGTGCCCAACCGCGTTAAACGTGACTGTCGTCCGACTGGTCGCCGCCGTCTCGAACCAACAGCAACCGAAATATAAGGTTTATAGGTATACTATAAAAATTATGTTTTGTCCCGCTCCCGGCCCTCGCTTCGCCTCTCGTTCGGGTTTCCGCCGACCGCTAGAATCCGGACAAACCCGACTTAAACCCGAGAAAAACCCGAAATCGGTATCGGGAAGTTCGTCGGGGTCGATGGCATCCGCTACGGCAGCGACTCTCCCTGAAGAGAGGAGAGAAAAAGCGATATTAGCCTGTAAAAGTACGAACGAACTGATTTCTTGCTCCGTGCCGGGCGGCGGAACGCGTTCCCATCAAATATGTCATTTATTAATATTCTTATCAAACTATATTAATTTCTGATCGCCGAGCGTAGCGGTTCGATACCGGACTCCACGCTCAGTCGTCCTCGTCCGAGACGCGCACGTCCGAACACCGATGGCTCAACCAGAGGACGTTCTCCACGTCGCCGTCGAACTGCACGGGAAACGTCTCGGTCGTCGAGACGCCGTGGACGGTGTCGACGGTGACTTCTACCTCGGTTCGGCCGGGACACGAGAGCGTGTCGGCCTCGCTGGGGAGCCGTCGGAACGCGAACGGCATCGATCCGCTCTGCACCTCGCGGGTCGTCGGCGGGAGGGGGACACCCGCACCGCTCTCTTTCGGCAGTCCCGTGGTTTCCGTGGCTGGCGGCGTCGGACTCGGGACGTTGTCGAAGCCGAGGTACGTCATGAACGTCGGCCCGGTTCCCGTGTTCTCGACGGCAACGGTCGGGTTGAACGACCTCTCATCGGCGAGCCACATGTCGGTGATCGTCACTTCGGGGACGAGCGTGACCGTCCGCTGGGCCACGGGGTCGTCGTCGCGGTACGCCACGAGCGTGTTCTCCCCTGCCCGGTAGTGTTCGGGGGTGGTGGTGAAGCTGTTCTCGATCAACGGAAGCGCCGCCTGCGTCGTCGACTCGTCGAGTTGTCGACGGAGAAACGGGGTGCCGTCCGGCGACTGCAGTGCGAGTTCGTCGACCCGGGCGTTCGGCGCGAGCGTGACGGCGAGACGCGTTCCGTCGACGGTATTTGAGCCGCTTTTGGATCGATTGTTCTCCCTTCAGGAGGAATATATACTGATACGCAAACGAATGTTTATCATTCTGAATCCGCTCGGGGAACCTTTCTATAACAGACGTACAGCTGTTATTTAGAGTGCTCCGATCACCGAAGCCCCGTCCAGTGGTGCCCGACACATCTTTATACCACTCAATACAGATGATTTAAAATAAAGTACATACAATATTAATTCTGGGACACTGCCGACGCGGTGGTCGAACAGCTTTCCCCTAGTCTTATGCCATGGTTCAACATGGTACGGAACATGGCGCGAACGGAACGGGCGAAAGATGCTGCGGAGCTCACCGGGCGCATCGGCTGGTGGGGGGTCGCCGCCGCATCGATCGGTCTGGTAGTCGCCTCGACGACGTTCGCGGGGGATTTCAACGGATACGGGATCGCTGGCCCGGCGTACCTGTTCACGCTGCTCTTCGGGCTGTCGATCAACCTGCTCGTCGCGTTTGCCTATGCAGAGTTGACGACGATCTTCTCGAGAACTGGGCAGGTGTTCGACTTCACCAAGCGTGGGTATGAGGACTGCGGCAGGCGGACGGCGGTGTTGATGGCCACCGGGATCGGGACGACATACTGGCTGGTCTTCGGCCTCGTCTGGGCATCGGAGACGGCTGCAGGCGCACACGCAATGGTGCAGACGACGGGCATCGGAACCGTCACGCTGTGGATCCTCGTACTCAATCTCCTCGCTATCGGCGTCAACATGCTCGGAATCCGTCTGACGATCACGACGGTGACGATACTCGTGCTCTGTATGGTCGGCATTCGGATGGCGATGGGCGTCGCCGCCTTCTCGGGTCTCAATCTCTTGGGGCAGGGCGGTGATCTCTCCCTGTTGTTCGACATGTCCGCCTTCGAGTCCTCGCAACTCTACCGAACGCTGCCGCTCGGCATCTGGGCGTTCATCGGCCTGGAGTTCTCGACGCCCCTCGTCAACGAGGTTCGAGACCCCTCGACGAACATCCCTCGGGGGATGATCATCGGTGGCCTCACCATTCTGGTGATGGCGTTCACCATGGGCATCGGTATCATCACAACGTACAATCCGCTCGCACATCAGTCGGCGTACACCGGGAACGCTCCGCAGATCGCGATCGCGGGCGTTCTGTTCGGCCCATACGGCAAACTGTTCGCCGGGATCGCATCCTTCCTTGCGACCATGGGGAGCCCTCCTGATCGCGTACGCCGCCATCCCACGGATTCTCTACGCGATGGCCCGCCAGGGCGCCTGGCCGAAGGCGTTCGCGTGGCTTCACCCGCGGTTTCTCTCCCCGTGGCCGGCGACCCTCGCGACGGGGGTCGTCTTTCTCGCACCCAGTCTGATCTCGACGGACGTCGTCTCCCTCATCCGACTCGCGACGGTCGTGTGGTTACTCACATACGTCTGGGTACTCACGCTCGCGATCAAACTCAAGTTCACACATCCCGACCTCGACAGACCCTTCAGCCGCCACTTCGGCTTCTACGTGCTCGGTATCGTACTCATCTCGTTCGTGCTCTGGAAGGCGTACGCGGGCGAATACCACTTGATCGCCATCGGTCTGGCCGTCTTTGCCTTGGGATTCACCTTCGCGAAGGCCTGGCTCGACTACTCCGGCGCCACCCCGAAAGCGGGATGAGTACGATCAGGTGGCGCAATCGCAGCCGCCGTTCGTCAGTAACTCGCTGAGTGAATACTGCGAGTCGCAGTCCTGACAGTACACCTGCACGTCGACGAACACGTTGTGTTCCCCGACCGTGATCCGGTCGGTGTTGTCGAGGCGTTCGAGGTCGTCTTCGGTGACCGCCCGTGTCCGGGAGATAAGCCGATTGATCCGTTCCAGATCCGACTCCACCTGCTCGTCGTCGGTCGGCTGCTCGTACGTGGCTCCACAGTACTCGCGCAAGAAGTTATATATCGACTGATACGTGACGAAGTCGGTTTCGAGTTGGTCGACATCGACGCCGTCCTGTTCGAGCTGGCGACGCGTCTGTAGCCGCACGCCGCTACTCACGTCGTCGTCGGTCAACACACGATACGCCTCCGTCACGTCCCGTCCATGAGGATTCACGCTCGCGTCCCGCATAGCGACCCGGAGGAGCCGTCGATTGAACTCCTCTGCCAGTTCCCGAAGGCTTGCCCGCTCGTCGTCGTCTCTGGTCCACTCGGCGACGAGTTCGTCCTCGACTGCGTTGAGCCCGTACTTCTCGATGAGGCGGCCGACCTTGTAGTCCTGCTTTGCCCCGGTCATTCACTCCCGTACTTCGGTCGCCGCGTTGATAAACGTGCTTCTCTCCCTTCACCCTCCTGACACCCGGGTCGCTCGATCCCGACCGGGATGCCTACCACGGTGGGGACAGATATCGACACTCCTCGTCGAGGGCGGCGGCGTCCTCGGGGAGGAGCGCAACGACGAGATACTCGGCGTACTCGGAGAGATACTGGATCAACCGAGCGATGCGGTTCGAATCGATCGCTTCGAGCGAGTCGAGGACGATGAACGGCATCGATTCGTGAACCTCGTGGACGAGATAGCCCGCGAGCGCGAACACCAGTCCCGTCACTTCGCGCTCGCTCTCGCTGAGGTGGTCGATGGTGTCCCGATAGGATCTCCCGCTGTCCGTCGTCCGAACGACGTGGATGTCGAACGAGGCGTTCGTCGACACACCACTTCCGTCGTTCTCACCGGTGCCGATCCGTTCGATCCAGATGCGTTCGATGTTCGAGTAGTCGAGGATGTCGAGAATTTCGGCCATGCGCTCGTTGAACTCGCTCACGGCACGCTGTTCGGTCTGTTCGACCCGCTGTCGCAGTTCTGTCAGGCGGTCACGGAGTTCCTCCCGCTCGGTTTCGAGTTCCTCTCGCCGTTCGATCCGCTCTTCGATGGAGTCGATCTCCGCCGTCACGTCGTCGAGTTCCTCTTGCCGACGCTCGATCTCCAGTTCGAGTCGCTTAGCGCTCTCTTGGAGTTGCAGAACCTCGTTGTAGTCGTTCTCCTCCTGGGCATCGATCTCGGTTCGGAGCGTCTCGATCTCCTCGGAGAGTTCGTCGATCTGTTCGTTGAGCGTCTCTTTCCGGCTTTCAAGCTCCTGAATCCGCTCGTGCCGGGTGTCGATCTCCTGAGAAAGTTTGGTGTGCTTCCGTTCCAGCCGTTCGCGCCGCTGTACCGACTCCTCGAGAGTCGATTCCGTCTCTTTCAGCTCCTGGATCTCCTCCTCGACGTCGCTGAGGAGGTCGAGCTGGTCGGTTCGAATGTCCTGGAGTTCGCCCACCATCTCCCGGATCCGCGTCTTTTTCACCTGACTCCCGCACGTCCAGCAGGTGAGGATCTGCTGGTCGTCGACCAGTTGTTCGGTGACGGAGCGATCACCCTCGTACTCGGTGCGGAGTGCCCCGAGTAGATCCGTGTTCGCTTCCGATTTGAGCGATCCGAACAGCCCTCCGTCGTCCTGGTTTTGCAAGTTGCCGAACAGCCCCTCCTCGTCTTCCAGTTGTTCCTCGTTGAACTGGATGATGTTCTGCATCTGATTGATCGTCGACTGGAGCACGTTCTGTCGCTCTCGAGCCTGACTCAACCGCGAACGCACGTCCTGGAGGCGCTGATCCGAGACCTTCGGAAGTTCCTCTAGCTCCGCTTCGATTTCGTCCTGATCCTGCTGGAGGGATTCGAGGCTCTGTCGTTCCGTCTGCAGGTCGAATGTCACGTCTTCACGGGTCGATTCCAGTTCTTGACGCGCATCTAGTTTGTCCTCGAGTTCCTCGTTGGCATCGTCCCTCCTCTCGGATGGGGCGTCGCTGCCGGCGATCTTCGACCGAATCTCGTCGAGTTCGGTCTCGTTCTGTTCGATCTCCGCTTCCAGCGACGAGCGTTCTTGGATGAGTTCCGGGAGCCGGTTTTCCTCCTGATCGATCTCCCGAATCTCGGTGTCGATTTCGCTCTGCCGGTGTTTCAGCTGCCGGATCTCGGCCTCGATTTCGTCGGTGTCCACCGGTGACATGATGAGTTCCCGGAGGTCTCCCCCCCGGGCGACCGTCTGCCGCGCCTCGTTCGACTCGATCAGAAACGCGAACAGGTCGGCTACTTCCGCATCATCTAGTAAGGGGTGTCCCGACGTGAGTACGTCCCGCCCGTCTCGGACGAGGCGTCGGTCGTAGGTCTCGCCGCCGAACGTGAGCGTCGCCTCCCCCTCCTCTGCGTCACCCTTCAGCGAGACACTCGACCCGCCGAGGGCGCCGATGACCGCCTGCAATAGCGACGTTCGGTTGGTTGCGTTTCGACCGACGAGTACGGTCACCCCGGGAGCGAATTCGACTTCCGCCGAGTCGATTCCGCCGATATTGCTCGCCGAGAGGGTGGCGTATTCCGACGACCGCATGCCCTCGTTCATGTGCCCCGTTTCTTTACTACAGTCTTATAATATCACGCTTCGGGTCGCCTCGGCACCAATACGGCTGCTCGGCAAATGGTATAACTGACCGACAAATTTTAGCGTCGAGGTCGTTCAGTGTGGGATGGCCACAGAGGCCAGCCCAGTTTAGCCCATACCACTCCTGTGGCCGTTTTTACTGCTGGATCTTTCTCCGACGGGTAGTCACCGACATCGGACGCCGTCAGAGCGCTCGCCTCCGCCGAAGCCAAATTATCAGAAAAATATTCATACCTGAAATATTATCATTCTTTTCTTTTTTGTCTGTTGTAGCAAGTAATATTTTAAGATACAGTGAAATAAACGTAATTTATGGGCCGAACACACGCAATAGAATTAATACTAAAAACAAAAACAAAATTTTTATACTTATTTTCTTCATATTTTATTCTCATTCATACGAAAAAGATGGTGTCTAGCGACACACCAACTATCTAAGTCGTGTGATCCGTATCCCCAGCGCCGTCCTCTCGCGGCGAACACGGTACGTCCCGGTTGCCTCCGGTGTCGCCGACAGCCTCACCACCGCCGCTCCCCAACCCTGGAGTATGGACGGAGACACCCTGGTCGAGACGGTGACCGACCGGATGGCGACGGAACTCAACCGGCTTGGCTCCGAGAAGGCGCTCGTGGCGGCGACGGAAGCGCAACTGGCTCGCGAGCGGGTGCTGGCGTCGGCCCTCGTCGCCGAGCGCCGCGCCGCCGAGACGTTCGAGCAGTGGGCTGACACGGAGACGACGCCCGAGGCGGAATCCGCCTTCGAACGGGTCGCCGACACGGAGCGTGACCACGCCGACCGGGTCGCGGCTCTCATGACCGATCCGGACACGGTCGATGCCGATCCCGCCCCTGACGCGCTCCACGAACACCTCCGGTCGCTCGACGCGACGCCCGAACGGGTGGCTGCGGGGCTGGTGGCGCGCCCCCTCGTGAGCGAGCGCTCCCTGTTGCAGGTGGTGAACTTCTTCGTCAACGAGGTCGACGAACGGACGGCTGACACGGTTCGTTACCTCCGCTCGGAGACGGAGGCGCTCGTCGACGACGGCGCGGCACTCCTCGACATCTGCTGTGAACGCGAGACCGAGTGGGAGCGGGCGACCGAGGCGGCCGAGCGAACGGTCGCCGTCGCCTACGACGAGTACGCCGACCGCCTCCACGGAATGGGCGTCGATCCCGCTCCTGTCTGCTGATTCTTTTCCCCCACGACGCCCCCGATCCGCCAGATATATCGATGAATAAACAAAACGATAGAATAATATAGTTATTCGTTAACAATAGGCATGGCTGGACGGCAATGAGTCTCTCGCGACTCGATCACGTGGCACCCCCCGAGATCGCCACGACGATTCGGAACGCTGGCATAGCGGGAGCGGGTGGTAGTGGCTTTCCGACGTACGCGAAGTGGCAACGGTTGGACGATGTCGATCACCTTCTCGTCAATCATCAGGAGAGCGAGCCCGTCTACTACATGGACAAGTGGTTGGGACGGGAGCGCGTCGACGTGTTCGCGGAGTTGTTCGACGCGTTGCTTGAGGCGGCGTTCGAGACGGTCGTCGTCACGCCCAAACGGACGGATCGCGACTGGCTCCGCCCGCTCGAATCCGCCACCGACGCGACCATCTACCTGCCCGATGACCTTCCCCTCGACGCGGACGACGAGTCGGGCGTCGTGTTCGCGTACACCGACGACCGATACCAGTACGGGATGGAGAGCGTGCTGTTACGGGTCGTCGCCGGTGCCGTCATGGCGGGTGACGACTTGCCGATGGATCACGGCTGGATCGTCCAGAACGTCGAGACGCTCGCGAACCTCTACGGGGCGCTCGACGGCGGCGCTCCCGTGACACGGAAATACGTCCACGTCGCCGGCAACGTCCCGCACCACCGCTTTCTGGACGTGCCCATCGGCACCTCGGCCGCGCGACTCCTCGAGGCGGCCGGTCGACCCATCGACGCGGTGTCCGACGATCAGGTGCTTCTGGAGGGCGGCCCGGGATGGTGTTTCCGTACCGATGGCCCGCCCGGGACGTTCCGCGTCTCGAAACGCACGAACGGTGTCTTGCTCCTCGACCGAGAGACCGTCGCGGCGCACACGCTGGGCGACGGGCGGATCAACGTTCTCGACGTGCGCGACTGGACGGGCGACCACGAGACGACGCCGTCGGGACTCGATCCCGATGCCGTGCACGTGCCACTGATCTCCAACCCCTCGCTGTCGGTCGTCTCCGCGGCCGATCCCATCGTGACGCCGGGCGAGCGAGTGGCGAGAGGCGAGATGATCGCCACGCCGGGCGACGGGATCAGCAACGCCCATCACGCCACCCTCGACGGCACGGTCACCGAGGTAACCGATACGCACGTCGCGATTCGGGCGGGAACGACGGCCGCCGACGAGATGGTCGACGGCGACGGCCGCAAACCGTAGACCGCGGGCCGGTCAGGGATCGAGCGCCACGACGGTGTCGGCGCTGATCCACGCCCGGGCGTTCCGCCGGTCACAGACCACCGTCTTCGTCGCCTCCTCGTAGCTCGTGTACCGGTCGAAATCCACGGGTTCCGGGTTGCCGTCGACCGCGTGCCACTCCGCGCGCGTACCGTTCTGCATTGTCGTCGCTCGATGGGCCGGCGCCTTCAGTCACCCGGTTTCGCGCTCGTCGCCGCGTCGTCTCGGTGCAACCGCATCACAGTGCGTGGCCGACTGGGAACTGCCGATCCGATCACACGGGCAGGCGGCCGCGAACGAATCCCACGGCCGTCCGGAGCCTCGACGGCCGCCGAATCCGCTCCATCTCCGCCTCGGTGAGTTCGAAGTCGAACACGTCCAGATTCGCGGCGAGGTGGTCGCGACTCGTCGCCTTTGGAATCGCACAGACGCCGTCGTGCTGGACGACCCACCGAATCGCGACCTGTGCGGGCGATTTGCCGTACGTCCGGCCGAGCCGTGCGAGCACGTCGTCCCGCAGGACGCCGCCGTGACACAGCGGACTGTACGCCGTCAGCAGCACGTCGTTTCGCCGGCAGTACGACAACAGGTCGCGCTGATCCCAGTAGGGATGGAACTGCACCTGGTCGGTGAGGATCGGCGCGTCGGCGTCCATCCGCGCCTCGTCGAGTCGCCCGATTCCGAAGTTCGAGACGCCGACGTGTCGAACCAGCCCTTCGTCGATCAGGTCGTGCATCGCGGATAGCGTCGCCGTCAGCGGCGTCGCGCCCGGCAGTCGCACCGGCGCGAACGGCGGTCTGTCGTTCGGCCAGTGGATCAAGAGAAGGTCGAGGTAGTCGGTTCCGAGGCGGTCGAGGCTCTCGCGAACCGACCGATGGACGGCGTTCCGGGTGCGGTTGCTCCCGTCGAGTTTCGTCGTGAGAAAGACCTCGTCGCGGTCGACCGTGCTCGCGCCGATGGCGGCGCCGACCTGTCGTTCGTTGCCGTAGGCCTGTGCGGTGTCGACGTGGCGATACCCCAGTTCGAGCGCCGTCTCGACGGCCCGGCGGCAGTCGGCGCCCTGCAGACGCCACGTGCCGAGGCCGACCGCGGGCACGTCGACGCCCCGGACGGTCACGGTCTCCGACATACGTTCCCACGGCACCCCGTATTCCTAAGCGTGACGCCCCTCTGGTCGAGCCTTTATCCCGACCGCACCCCACCGCTCCGTATGCGCCTCCACTGGCACCGGACGGATCTGCGGCCGTCGGACAACCTGCCCCTGGTGACAGTCGACAACGATCCGATCCTCCCGGTGTACGTGTTCGACCCCCGAGTCCTGACACACGCCGCCCCGCCTCGGGTGGCGTTCGTTCGCGACGCCCTGTCGGCGCTCCGGAACTGGTACCGCGCCCGCGAGAGCGACCTGCTCGTCGTCCGTGGCGAGGCCGTCGACGAGATTCCGCGGCTGGCCGCCGAGTACGACGCCGACGCGGTGTCGTGGGCGCAGGCCTACTCCGGCCTCGGCCGTCGCCGTGACGACGCGGTGGCCGAGCGACTCGACACGGACGGCGTCGAGACACGCGTCGTCCACGACCACCTTCACCACGAACCGGGGTCGATCACCACGAACGACGGCGACCCCTACTCGGTGTACAGCTACTTCTGGAAGAAGTGGCGCGACCGGGAGAAGGCGGCGTCGGTGTCGGCTCCCGGGGCGGAGCGACTCGCCGACCCGGCGACCGACACGTCGATTCCGGCGCTGTCCGACCTCGGGTTCGCGGAACCGGAGGCGTCGATCCCGCCCGCCGGCTACGAGGCGGCCCGCCACCGCCTCAACGAGTTCTGTTCGGGGCCGATCTACCGGTACGACGAGGCGCGCGACCGTCCGGCCGCGGACGCCACCTCCCGGCTCTCGCCACACCTGACTCACGGGACGGTCGGCGTCCGAACGGTACACGACCGCGTCGTGCGCGCCCGGGAGACGGCGCCCGACGACGACGCCCGCGAGTCCGTCGAGACGTTCCGCGGTGAACTCGCCTGGCGGGAGTTCTACCACCACGTTCTCTATTTCAACCCCGAGGTGATCACGGAGAACTACCGCGACTACGAGAACGACATCGGGTGGCGCGACGACCCCGACACCCTCCAGGCGTGGAAGGACGGCGAGACGGGCTACCCCATCGTCGACGCCGGGATGCGGCAGTTGCGCGAGGAGGCGTACATGCACAACCGCGTACGGATGATCGTCGCCTCCTTTCTCACGAAGGATCTCCTGATCGACTGGCGGGAGGGCTACGACTGGTTCCGCCGGAAACTCGTCGACCACAATCCCGCGAACGACAACGGCGGCTGGCAGTGGGCCGCGTCGACGGGGACGGACGCCCAGCCCTACTTCCGCATCTTCAATCCGATGACCCAGGGGGAACGCCACGACCCCGACGCCGAGTACATCCGCGAGTACGTCCCCGAACTCCGGGGTGTCGACCCCGACACCGTCCACGAGTGGCACGACTGCTCGCCCGCGAAGCGGGACGCGGTGGCGCCGGACTACCCCGATCCGGTCGTCGACCACGGGGAGCGCCGGGAGGCGGCGCTCGACATGTTCGAGCGAGCGCGCGGCGAGGCCGACGACTGATCACGCCGGCAGTCGCCCGCGGAACGGCAACACGGCACCGACGCCGACGGCGAGCGTCAGGAGGATGCTGTCGGTGCGCCGCGCAACCAACACACCGCGGCGCCCGCGGCAAGGGACGAGGATGGCGACGATCCCGCCGGGGAGGGCCGCCCTCCGGCGCGCATCCGGTCGGACGGCTCGACCCGGCCCGCCGGATCGGTCGTGTTAACTTTGGCGTGAGTTGTGACGAACGGCGAGGGCTTGGAGCCACGATTCTGCTGTCTGCGGTTCGACATGACTAAAGCTAGTTGCAAACGAGTAGATTCGTCGTTCTATCTCCCAAAAGACACGTTCGATAGCATTCCGATTCCCGTGTGAAATCATCTGGAATCGGTATCCGTCTTCGTCGAGGACGTTCACTAGATAATCGGCGTCGTCAACAAGAAATTCGACGCCATCCAGCCGGTATCGCCGATGTAGCTCGGTCAGAAACCATCGCGTTGTCTGTTTCGTCGTCGCTGGAAACAGTCTGAGTTGCAGGATTTCGTTCGTTTGGGGATCGACGGCACCGTACAGCCAGTAGTCGTCGCCGTTGATGCGGATCACCTTCTCGTCAACCGCGAGTTGATCCGCACTTACCGTCGACATCGGCTGTAGATCGGCCTTGTGTACCCAGTTGTGAACAGCGACGTGACTGCGCTGGACTCCCAACTCATCGAGAAACCGACTTGCATCCCTCGTTGACATACCGGCGAGATGACACCGGATGCCCACTTGAATCGCCCACTCGGGAGTCCGCTTTCGCTCCACAAACGACAAGTCGATCCACTCGATACACTCGCTGAGGCGTTCGGATTCTGCCATAGACACTCAGAAATCGAACGCCTCATCCTCTAACTTAACGCGACCGCCGGATCTCCCCCGGCCTTTTTATTCCCGGGCGCGACTCTCCGCACCGATGACCGACGACGACCCGACGGTGCCAATCGTCTGTTCGGCGTGCGAGACGACAACCCGTGTCCCCCTTCCGGACGTGGCCGACGCGGTCGAGCGACACAACGACCAGCTCCACGACGGCGAGTCCATCGCGGAGGTCGATCCCGCTATCGCCGACCGCCTGGCCGACCTGGTGGCCGATGACATGGGGCTGCTCGACGACGAGTGACCCGAACGTGTTCGGCCAAACCCTCGTCTCCGGCCGAACCGACGGTCGATGTGGGAAGATGTTCGAACCCGAGACGCACACGCGACGGTCGGTCGTAACGACGAGCGCGCTCGCCCTCGGCGGTCTCACCGCTCTGGCCGGGTGTAGCGGCGGCGGTGGCGGCAGCGACGGCGGCGGAGGCGGAAGCGACGACGGCGGTGGAAGTGACGGCGGCGAAAGCGGTGACGGCGGCGAAAGCGGTGACGGCGGCGAAAGCGGTGACGGCGGCGGTAGTGGCGACGGCGGTACCCCCAGTTTCGACGGCTGGATGGAGAACGTCGGCAACTACGACGGCGTCGTCGACGAGACGGGGAGCGACAGCGTCACCGTGTCCGTCGGCGCGCAGGGCAACGGCGGCGCGTACGCCTTCGCTCCCCCGGCGCTCCGGATTTCGACGGGGACGACGGTCGTCTGGGAGTGGACCGGGAAGGGCGCCCAGCACAACGTCGCCGCCGAGGGCGGCGACTTCGAGAGCGACCTCTCCAGCGAGAAGGGGTTCACCTTCGAACACACCTTCTCGTCGGCGGGGACGTACAAGTACACCTGTACGCCCCACCGGACGCTGGGGATGAAAGGCGTGGTCGTCGTCGAGTGACCGGAGTCGCGGTCTTTTCCCGTTCGGATCGCTAACGGCGTCCATGACACAGGAGCCACAGGCGCGCGAGCGGATCACGGTCTTTTCCGACTACGTCTGCCCTTTCTGTTATCTGGGGCGACAGTCCCTGGCGCAGTACCAGGAGGAACGCACGGAACCGCTGGCAATCGACTGGCGGCCGTTCGACCTCCGCGCACAGAAGCGCGGCCCGGACGGCGATATCGACGCTACGGCCGACGACGGCAAGGACGAGACGTACTACGAGCAGGCCCGCGAGAACGTCCGTCGCCTGCAGGAAGCGTACGACGCCGAGATGAGCCAGGAAATCGCGACCGACGTGGACTCGCGGCCCGCGCAAGCCGTCTCCTATCGCGTCAAGGAGACGGAGTCATACGAGACGTGGCTGGCTTTCGACCGGGCCATTTTCGAGGCGCTCTGGGTCGACGGACGTGACATCGGCGACGCCGCCGTGCTCGTCGACTGCGCCGCGGAGGCGGGGCTCGACCCGGACACCGTCCACGGGGCGCTCCGGGACGACGACCCCTTCGCCCGCATCGACGACCTGTTCGCGGAGGCACAGGCCCAGGGCATCACCGGGGTTCCGACGTTCGTGTACGACGGCCACGCTGCGCGCGGTGCCGTGCCGCCCGCGCAACTGGAGCGACTCGTCGAGGGCGCCTGACTCACCCCAATCTATTCCCCGCCGTACCCCCGAGATGCGACAATGGACGACCGACACACGACCCGACGGCGACTGCTCGGGGCGAGCGCGCTCGCGCTGACCGGGGGGCTCGCGGGGTGTGGCTCGTCGCCGACGGCACAGGGTGCGGCCAACAGCCCCTACACCGAGGTGTACCGCGAAACCATCGCCTCCGTACTCCTCGTCGAGACGTCCGAGGGAAGCGGCACGGGCTGGGTCTACGACGATACTCACGTCGTCACGAACGCCCACGTCGTCGGCGGGGCGACGGCGGTCGACCTTCGGTCGAGCGGGGAACAGTGGCACGAGGGTGCGGTGGTCGGCACCGACCGGCACAGCGACCTCGCGGTCGTGGAGACGGAGAGTCTCCCGGAGTCGGCGTCGCCGCTCTCCCTCGCCGAGGAGCCAGCGACCATCGGGCAGGAAGTCGTCGCCATCGGCAACCCCTTCAACCTCGACGGCTCGGTCACGACGGGGGTCGTCAGCGGCACGAACCGGTCGATTCCAGCGCCGACTGGCTACAGCATCCCCGACGCCATCCAGACGGACGCGGCGGTCAACCCGGGTAACAGCGGCGGGCCGCTGATGGCACTCGACAGCCGGGTGCTCGCCGTCATCAACTCCGGCGGCGGGGACAACATCGCGTTCGGCATCTCGGCCGCCCTCGCCCGGCGGGTGCTCCCCGAACTGATCGAGACGGGGTCGTTCGACCACTCATTCCTCGGCGTCGCCGTCGTTCCCGTCACGCCCGAAGTCGCCGAGGCCAACGACCTCGACGAAGCGCGCGGCTTGCTCGTGGTGTCGCTCGCGCCGGACGGCCCGGCCGAGGGCGTCCTCCAGCCCAGCGACACCGCCGATACCGTCGGGGGCGAACGGGTGCCCGTCGGTGGCGACGTGATACTCTCTATCGGCGGGACGACGACGAACACGACGGAGGCACTGGGGAGCTTCCTCGCTTTGGAGACACGCCCTGGCGACACCGTCTCGCTGACGATCCTACGCGACGGGAACGAACGCACCGTCGAGGTGACACTTGGCACGCGGCCGACGCGGCCGTCGTGAGTCCAGCCGCCGAGTTCGGTTCGCTGATAATCGAGCCGGATCACTGATAAGCCGTCCCGCCCACGTCCCCGACTGAGGCCGGTTCGTATGGAGACACGCCCGACGGTCGCACTCGTGATTCTGCTGGTCGGCGTCGGCGCCCTGCCGTTGGGGGCGCCCGTCGCAGCGCAGTCCACGGCGACGCCCACGCCCGACGCCGGGTCGTCGCCGACAATCGCCGTCGACGTCGACGGTACGCCGCTCGACTCCGGTGACGTGTACCACACGGCGACCGATCCCTGGGTGCGGGTGACCGTCTCGGCGGACGATCCGGTATCGCTGATCGAGGTGCGGATCGACGGCGAAACGCGACACGTCTTCGAACCCGGACGGAAGTCGGTCGCGCGAAACGTCGTCCTCGACATGGAGCGGGGACGCCACCGGGTGCGCATCGTCGCCAAGGCCGGCGGCGTCGCCACGCACGACGCGACGATCATTCGCGACGACACGGCGCCGGTGATCAACTATTCGTCGCCGTTCGCCAGCGATTCGATGCCCGAGGGGCCGGAACACCCGCCGGCGACCAAACTGACCGTCAACCGGGCCAACGTCACCATCAACGGCACGCTCACCGATCTCTCGACCGTCGAGTACGTCCGTATCGACAACGACTACCAGTACCGGCTGGTCGGGGAGGACGACGCCGACCACCGGAACCGGAGACAGCACTTCATCGACGGCCCGGGCGAGTCGTTCAACCAGTCGCTGTATCTCGCCCTCGGCGCCAACGACATCACGATTCGCGCGGAGGACGCCGTCGGCCACCTTCGCACTCACGAGTTCACGATTTCGGTCAAGGACGACACTCCCCCGTCGGTGAACGTCACTGACATCGAGTGGGTGTCGTCGACGCGCCTGCACGTCGAGGGGACGGCCAGCGACCGCGTCCAGGTGCAGTCCGTCTGGTTGGCGTCGGAGAACGGCACGGCCGACGAAACCATCTCCCTCGACGACGGTGACCGCCACCCGCTCGTCTTTCCGCAGCCGACTGCCCCCGACCGCGACCGCCGGAACGTCACCCTGGATACGACCGTCTATCACCCGCCCGGCCGCGACTACGTCGTCCTCGGAGCGAACGACACCGCGGGCAACCAACAAACCTGGAACTACTCACTCGCGACGTTCCTCGCGCCGAACATCACCGTCTCCGACCGCCGCACCGGCTACGTCGGCGACCGCACCGTCGCCGTCGGCGGGAGCGTCACTGGCGGCCAGGTCGCCAACGTCAGCGTCGAAGCGGTCGATCCGTCGACCGGTCGGATCGTCGACATTCGCCCGGTCGAACTCGGATCGAACGGCTCGTTCGGCGCCAGACTCGACGGCGTCACGGGAACGACGCGAGTTCGGGTGCGCGTTCGCGACGCCAGCGGCGCCGAACACCTGGTGAACACGACTGTCTCGGCCCCGGCGCCGAACCCCCCGACCGAGTCCGATGCTGGCGACGACGGTGCGGCCGAGGAGAGCGACACGGGGGCGGCGGGCGGCGACGACGCCCCGTCGGGTGTCCACATCCCGTTCGTTGGTGTCGTGATCCCGGTGCCGACGGTCGGGGTGCCCGCCCCTCTCGACGCCGCGGTGTCGGTGCCGATTCCGTTCCTGGGATCGCTGGACGTACCGCTCGCTGGTGTGGGCGTGGCCGTGTTGCTCGCCCTCGTCGCGGTGCGCTGGCGCTAGGGGAACCGCACCAGGGCGACGGCGAGCAGACACGCCGCGAACAGCGATCCGATCCCAGCCGCGAGGCGGAGCGGCACGCCCGAGACGACGCCCACGGCGATGCCGCCGAAGAGAGCGAGTCCCATCGCTGCGAGCAGATAGTCGACGCCGTTCGGCACCGCGGGGCTGGATCGAACGATCGTATCGCCCATCGGTGGTAATTACATCTAATTAGAGAAGGGTGTATCTTTCGCCTCGGCGTCGCGCCGAACCGGCGCGGGCGGCCCGGGAGTCAGTGCTTCGGGAGTGTCGCCACGAACTCGTTCGGGCCGCGGCGCTCGGAGCGATAGGCGTCGGCGTCGAAGGCGTCGCGTTCGGCGCGGAACTCGTAGAACAGGGGCTTCGGATCGTGGTCGTTGACGATGGTCAGCTCTTCGCCCTCGTCGAGGTCGTCGAAGGCGGCGTGGATCTTCGAGTGGCGTTCTCGCGGTGGGACGTCGCGGAGGTCGAGTCGGTCTACCATAGCCGTTCGACGACCGGCAATGGGGAGTGTGTTCGGGCGAATATGTTCGGGATCGAACGCCATCGGGCGAAGGACTTTGCACGTGCGTGGCCTGCGTCGCGTCGATGACACATTCGGAACCGCCGAGCGAGACGGATCGCTGGACGGTGGCCGTTGCCGGCGCCGTCACCGATCCGCGAACGGTGCGCGCGACGGATCTAGCGGCGCTGGCGTCGGTTCCCGTCGAGGCGTCGACGGCCTGCGGGGAGGAGGCAGTGCCGACGCGCCAGTGGAGTGGCGTTCGTGTCGGGATGGTGCTCGACCGGGCGAAGCCGCGGTCGAACGCCTCACACGCTCTGGTTCGGTCGGCGGATGCCGACTTCGCCTGCGGATTCGATCTGGAGCGACTCCGCGAGGGTCTGCTCGCGGTCCGACTCGACGGCGAGCCGATTCCGACCGAACGGGGCGGCCCCGTCCGTCTCGTGTTCGCCGATGCCGACTGTTGGGAGCGAGTGAAGTGGGTGTCCCGGATCGACGTACTCGACGAACCCCCCGGCGAGGACGACACCGCCCGTGATCTCGTCACTGCCTAGGCGGTCACAGTCGCATCGCCGGGACCGCCACGCCCTTGGCCGCGACGCGCCTACGACGACCATGGTCGGATCGCGAACCGCGACGGCCGTCGCCGGTCTGGTCGTGAGCCTCCTCGTCAGCATCGCCGCGTGGTACTTCTTCGACACCCTGATTGCGTTCTTGCTTCTCCCGTTCGTCCCCGTCCTGTTTCGACGGGGGGACGACGAGCGCCCCGTCAGGGAGTGTCCGGCCTGCGGGTTCCGCACCCGCGATCCCGGCTTCGACTACTGTCCCCACGACGGGACGGCGCTCGACGACCGCTCCGATGGGCGGTGATCCGTCACCGTCGCGGGTCGTTCGACGGCATCCGCTCCCGGTCGTCGGGCCGCGAGTCGCCCTCCGTGTCGCCCCCCGCCGACTGCTGCTCGTCCCCCGTCGCGTCGCCTCCGCGGGCGTCCCGGTTCGCCGCCGTCGGGGTCACCCGTCGGCCGACCGCGTCGCTGAGTTCGCTCCACGGCACGTTCGACAGCACGGCCCGTGGCCCGCGACGGTCGTCCGACGACGGCGCGGATCGGGTCGGCTCGGGAAACCAGTCGTCGACGCTCCCCGTCCGGACGCCGTAGATCAATCCGAGGCCGACGACGGCAACGATGACGTAGCCGACCACCATCGCGACTCCCACGGCGAACTCTAGGAGCCCCAGGAGGAACGCGACGACCCCACCGAGGACGGGCACGGATTCGGGTGGAATCCCGAACAGCAGCGAGACGAGTCCGACGAGTCCGACGACCAGCACCAGTCCGACCACGAACGCCACGGAGACGGATCGGACGGGCGCTCGCTCGACACTGACGGTGACGAAGCGGCGCACCCCCTTCGGCGGGCGGTTCGTCTCGTCGTCGGTCATCGTCGGTTCGAGAACGATCCGGCGTCGATTGCGACATGTTGCCACGGCATCGCCGGACAATCATTCACCGCACATTTATTACTCTTGTCGTGACAATACCGTATCGTTACCCAGTCATGGGGGGGGGAAATAGCGGCACGTCGAGCGAGGAAGACGCCGCCCGGCAGCCAGTCGCGACGTTACTGCTGACGGACGCCGCGACTCCATTGGCCCCCTGTCTCGACGTTGCCCCAGACGAGACGGACGTTCTCGTGGTTTCGGCGTCCAGGTCGGTACGGGATGTCGTGAGCGACTGGCGCGCCAGCATTGGCCATCTCCCGGTCACGTTCGGTCTCGTCACGTTCGCCGAGTTCGACCGGTCGGCCACGGCGGCGGCCGAGACGGCCGACAGGCCGTCGCGGCAGGCGCTCCCGGGGAGCGACATCACGCTGACTGCGATGTCCGATCCGGGGAACCTCCAGCGACTCGGCACCGCCGTCACGCTCTATCTCGACGACTGGGTCGACAGCGACCGCGAGACGCTCGTGTACGTCGACGCGCTCGAACCGTTTATCGACGCGAACGGCCTGGAGTCGGTGTTTCAGTTCCTCCACCTGCTGGTACAGAGCGCCGATCAGTTGGACGCCACGCTGGTCGTCCGTCTCGATCCGACGACCGACGACCGGACGATCAACACGCTCCGCACCCTGTTCGACGACATCGTCGACGGCGTGTCCGCCTCGGCGTCGCCGACCCCGTTCGACGCCGACACGATCCACGACCTGCTCGGGAATCCGCGGCGTCGGTTCGTGCTCCGGTCGCTATTCGAGGAGACGGAACTCGGCCTCGAACGCCTGGCGGCACAGCTAGCGCGGTGGGAGAACGGCACCGACGATCCGACCGAGGACGAGTGTACCCGGGCCTACACCGCGCTCGCGTCCGTTCACGTCCCGCGACTGGCGGACGCGGGCGTCGTGACGTACGACCGCACGGCCGAACGGGTGTGTCTGTCGGACGCCGCTCGCGACGCCAACCGACTCGAACGGTATCTGGAACGGGCGTCCGACGACGACTGACTACGGGTTTGGCTCCACCACGATTTCGCCGTCGCCGTCGACTGTCACCCGACAGCCCGCGAAGTCGAACGTCAGCGTCCCGCCGTTTCGGGGCGTGCCGTCGTGTGTGGGTGCGAAGATCCGATTCAGCGCATCCGGCTGAACCACGGCGTTGAGGTTCACGTCGGTCGGTTCTTTCCCCGTCGCTTCCAGAACCGCATGGACGACGGTGACGCTCAGTTCCCGGTCGCTGGTCTCCCGGTGGTCGGCGACGTACGCGTCCCGCTCCGGGTCGTATCGCGCCGTCCCCCCGTCAAGATCGGTATGAGACTTCTCTTGCATGGTGATACAGCTGTCGCTATCGTGTCTTTACGTCAGCGGATAATAAAGATGTGTGTCACGCCTGTCACACGCTCTGCGCCCGATCACGACAGTGATCTGATAGCAGGTCTCATCCGTCGTCGAGGGCATCGGTCAGTCCCCACTCCTCGGCGCGGGCGCGGGCCTCCTCGCGGGCCTGTTCGCGGATGGCCTCGATCTGTGCCTCGTCGGCCAGGAACGATTCGACGGGAGCGGTGCCGTCGCCGCCGAGGCGGTCGTCGGGCGCCGCTTCGCGGGTGCGCGTCACCAGGTCGCGGTCGTCGGTGAGGCGTTCCGCCGGCAGGGCGGGAGAGATCCGAAGGTCGTCGGCCTCGTGGGCCTCGGCCAACGCCGACCGGTCGAGTTCGAACAGGTCGACGCTGTACGGCCCCGGCCCCGCCACGTCGGCGAGGGCGTCGGCTCCGCCCCGGTCGGTGTCGGTGCAGTACGCGAGCACCGGCACGCCCCCCTCGAACGTGATGACGCCGCGAGTCTCGTCGCCGAGAAGGACGGCGTCCTGCGGTTCGAACACGGCGTAGCCCGTGAGCCGTCGCTCCAGTGCCGTTTCGAGCGTCGCCCCCGGATCGTCGACGACGCGCGAGCGGATCAGGTCGCCGCGCGGGATCCTCATACTTCGTCGGGGACGACTGCGCTTCGGAAGCGGTCGGCCACGGCGTCGCTCGCTCCGTCGCGCACGTCGAGTCGGCTCGCCGCCTCGCGGAACGCCTGCGACGCGGGCGCGTCCGGGGCGTGTGCCAGCAAGGGTTCGCCCGCCTGCCGGGCCGCCCGGGCGGCGTCGCTCTCGGGGATCACCCCCAGCGTCTCGCCGCCGAAGTAGCGGTCGGCCTGCTCGGCGACCCGTTCGATCCCCTCGTCGTCACGGACGCGGTTGAACAGCGTTCCCGCCGTCTCCGTGCCGTACGAGCGGGCGTACTCCTGTACCTTGAGGCCGTCCGAGAGCGCGGGAATCGTCGGCTGGAGCACGATCACCGTCCGGTCGGCGAGGACGACCGGCAGGACGGCGCTCTTCGATCCCAGCGCGGCCGGCGAATCCAGCAGTAGCACGTCGGTGTCGGTGGCCAGTTCCGCCACTACGTCCCGAAGCCGTTCGGGGTCGGCCGCGCGAAACGCCGCCAGACTCGTCCCGCAGGGAACGACCTTCATGCCGAACCGCTCGTAGACGGCGTCGGTTAGGGCCACGTCCGCCTCCTCGACCAGCAGGTCGTGGAGCGTCACCGCCGCGTCGTCGAGGCCGGTGTGAAAGAGGAGGTTCGCCATCCCCGTATCGGCGTCGACCACCGTCACGTCGTAGCGGTCGGCGAGCGCCATCCCGAGTGCAAGGGTGCTCGTCGTCTTGCCCGTCCCCCCTTTGCCGCTCGCCACGGCGAACGCCTCGACCATCGGCGACGAGTTGCGCGCCTCCCCGGTTAAACGTTCGGTCGCGGCGTCCGCGGCGTCGGCGCCGTCGGCGGGTCGCCCGCTCAGGTGTCCTCGAATCCGACGACGCCGAGGTCGATCCCCGACACGAGCGCCGCGGCGCGGCCGTACGGTGATTCCCGCTCGGCCGTCGCGTTCGGACGCTCGACGCCCGCGTTCGCGTACACCGCGTCGACGAACGCCTCCCGGGCCGACCGGTTCCCGAACAGGCCGTGGAGGTAGGTGCCGACCACCGACCCCCGTACCGCGCCGAGTTCGGCGCCAGTGCGGCCGTCCGGCGCGGCGAAGGGCGTCGTCACCGCCCCGGTTGCCCGCGTCTCCCCCACGTGAATCTCGTAGCCCTCGACCCGCCCCGTGATGCCCGCTAACGGCCCGCTCCCCGCGACGTCCCAGGTCGCCGGCTCGACTCGCTTTGTGCCCGAGAATCGCGTCACCAGGGGCAGGAGACCGAGGCCGGGGACGGTCTCTCGGTCGCCAGTGCCCTCGACGCCAGCCCCCTCGATCCGTTCGCCGAGGAACTGGTAGCCGCCACAGAGGCCGACCACGGGGCCGTCGACGGCGCGGAGACCGTCGCCCAGTCCGGCTTCCCTGGCCGCCAGCAGGTCGTCGACCGTGTTTTTCGTCCCCGGGAGCACGACTGCGTCGGCCGGATCGCCCCCGGCGACGGTCGAGAGGTCGGCGTCGAGCGGTGTGTACGCCACCCGAACGCCCGGGACGCGAGCGAGCGGTTCGAGGTCGGTGGTGTTCGAGGCGTGGGGCAGGCGCGGGACGGCGACCGTCACCGTTCGGTCGGGCGCCACGCCGTCGTCGGCGCCCCGCACGCCACCGTCCTCCCGGGCCGGGAGGGAGACGCTGTCCTCCTCGGGGAGTCCCGGGTCGTCGTACGGTAAGACGGCGAGCACGGGGACGTCCGTTCGCTCCTCGACCGCCTCGACCCCGTCGGCGAGCAGGGAGCGGTCGCCGCGGAACTTCGTAATCACGACCCCCGCCACCTGGTCGCGGAGGTCGGCCGGGAGAAGGTCGAGGGTGCCGACGATGGCCGCGAAGACGCCGCCACGCTCCACGTCGGCCACGAGGAGGATGTCGGCGTCGGCGACGCGGGCGGTTTCGACGTTCGAGAGGTCGCGGTGGTGGAGGTTGATCTCAGCGATGGAGCCCGCGCCCTCGGCCACGACCACGTCGGCGTCGGCTGCCAGGCGGTCGTGTGCGCGGACGACAGCCTCGCGTGCCTGCGTCCACCACTCGTCGTAGTAGGCGTCGGCGGCGACGTTCGTGACGGCCTCGCCGTCGATCACGAGTTGAGACTCGCCATCACCCCGCGGTTTCAGGAGCACCGGGTTGTGGGTCGTCGTCGGACGGACGCCCGCGGCGCGGGCCTGGACGTACTGTGAGACGCCGATTTCGCCGAACCCGTCACCGTCGGCGCGGGGCACCGCCCGGGCGTTGTTCGACATGTTCTGGGCCTTGAACGGCGCCACGTCGTAGCCGGCGTCGGCCAGGCGACGACAGAGTCCCGCCGCCACCGTCGACTTGCCCACGTGACTCGCGGTACCGGCGATCAGCAGAGTGCGGGCGCCGTCGCTCACGCTGCTTCCCCGCGTTTCGCGCCGGGCGCTCGTCCGTCCAGACGGGGTGCCGTTGGCCGGCGGGCGTCACTGTCGTTCAGAGAACTGGCCGTCGGCGTGGGCGACCGACTCGACTCGACCCACTCCGGCCGCGTCACCGTGACCTGTCCCGGTGTGATTCGGATCGTCGTCTCGACGCGCACCCTCGGGTCGTTCGCCGGGACGTACGTCCGACGGAGCACGCGCACCAGCCCGTGTTCGTCGATCAGCGCCCGCCCCGTTACGTTCGTCGCGCCGGGCCAGGGATCGCCAGCGAAGGCGATCCGAACCAGGGTGGTGCCGTTGCGCTCGGTGGTGCCGACGAGCCACGACCGCTCGACGCTGAGATACCACCGGACGTACCGGCCCGTCCGGTCGGCAAACCGGTCGGGTTCGGTCGTCGCCGTCGCGACTCGTGACTGCGTGCGGGCGCTCTCCGGCGTGTCTCGCCCGCCGAGGGGCCGGACGTAGCGGGTCTCCCCGTTCGCGTAGGCCGAGCCGTCGCCGATCACGGTCGACTCGTGTCGCAGCGCGCCGAGCTGTCGCACCCGCGACCGGTATCGATCCGACGCCGCGATGGTCGCGCGCTCGTGGGCGACGCCCCGAAGCTCCCCGTCGGCGAACTCCCGGTGGACGATCCGGAGGCGATAGGATCGGTCGGTCAGGGCGTCCTCGTGGGCGTCGGCGAGCGTCGACGCGTCCACGACGCCCCCGTCGGCGACGCCGGGGGGCAGATCGTCCGTCGTTTCGACCCGGCGCACGCCCGATGCGACGGGCAGGCGCTCGCCTTCCTTCCCCTCGGCCGTCGCGCCGAGTTCCTCGTCTCCGGCGTCGGGCATCGCCGTCCCGTTCGCCGCCGCGCCGCCCTCGCCGGTCGGCGTCGTGGACGGGAGCGCCGGGCCGGCCGCGGCCACGACGCCGCCGACGAGCGCGACGGTCAGGCCGACGGTGAGCCACCGGATCGTCCGAGATGGTTCGTCGTCCGACCCGGTCTCCGACTCGGGTTCCCGTGTCGTGGCCGACCCCGACGCATCGCTGATGGCCGTCGGCGTCTCGTGCCGAGTGACGCCGGTCGCGTCGCTGGCGTCTCGCGTCCGGGTCGGCGCCCCGTCGGCGTCGGTGGCTGTCTCGGTGCCCGGCCGGCGGTTCGGCGCTCCGTCGGCGTCGGTGGCTGTCTCGGTGCCCGGTCGGCGGTTCGGCGCCCCGTCGTCGTCGGTGGCCGCGTCGATATCGGCGGGGTCGCGGTCGAAAAAGCGCCGGAACAGACGCTCCCGGTCGTCGGCGTCGACGGCGTACAGCACCATCTCTCGAAGGTCGGCGGCGTCGACGGCGGTGGCCGTATCGCCGACTGGCGTCGCCACGTGGTCACCGTCGCCGGGAACCGCGAGCCGTCGGGGTCGACCCGCGCCCGGCGGCGTCACCACGATGCCGTCGTCGTGTTCCGTCTCCCACCCCCGGGCATCGTATACGGCGGCGACGAAGGCGGCCAGTTCCGCGTCGTCGAGGCCGTCGAGGAGCCGCCGGAAGGCCGCGCGGGACACGCGCGTCATACGAACAGGGTAGGTGTCGCTCGGCAAAACGCTTCGGCCCTCAGAACTCCGTCCCCTTCCGTGCGCGCTGCCCAGCGTCGATGGGGTGGCGTTCCTTGCGCACTTCGCTCACCAGATCCGCGGCGTCGGCGAGGTAGTCGGGGTGGTCGTGGCCGCCGGTACAGACGAGTTCCAGGTTCGCGGGCTTCGACTCCACGAGGTCGACCACGTCGGCGGGGTCGATCAGGTCGCGGTTGGCCGCGTACAACACTTCGTCGAGGATCAGCATGTGGACGCCGTCCTCCGGGTCGCCGTCGAGGGGGAGCGGCGCCGAGAGGTCGGCCTCCTCCGCCGCGCCGACCAGGTCGCGAGCGCGTTCGAGGCCGCCCCGTGCCTTCGCGGCGTGGTCGTCGTCGTCGCTTCCGTCCGCGAACCCGTGCCACCCGTAGTGACCGGTGTGTTCGTAGCTGAAGCCCGCGACCTGGTCGATGGCTGCGTACTCCCCGCGTACGTCCTCGACGCTCGCCGCGCCCCCTTTCATGAACTGGAGGAGGTGGACGCGGTAGCCGTGGCCGGCGGCGCGAAGGCCCATGCCGAGAGCGGCGGTCGTCTTCCCCTTCCCGTCACCCCACCACGCCTGCACGAGGCCGAACTCCTCGGGTGCGCGGGCCTCGATCCGGTCGCTGTCGTTCATGTCGCCTCCACTCCGCCCGGCGCGGCCTTCAATCGTCCGGTGTGACGGGCGAGACGGTCGCCCGTCGGTCGGTGACGACACCGGCGTCTGCCTCCGTGTCCCCGACGCCGTCGGGGTAGCGCGAGTCGAGGCTCGCGGCGACGGCATCACGGACGCAGGCGCGGGCCGCGGCGCCAACGGCGGTCGCACTCCCGGAGAAGGGGGCGGCCTCCCCGGTGGGGTCGCAGGCCGCGACGACGGCGTCGGTCGTCGTGCCCGGGACGCCCGCCCGTGCCAGCAACGTCGCCGCCTTCGCCTCGGCCGCGACGGCCAGTAGATTCGCGAGCGCCCCCGGCGCGAGCGCGCGGGTCGTCCCCACGACGACGTTGACGGTGCCCGCGTGTGTCGGGTCGGCGCCCTCGGGGTCGACCGTCGCGACACGCTCACCGTCGACGGGGAGGGCTGCGGGATTCGAGACGCCCGCAGTGGCGACGGCTTCGACCGACCCTAGTCGCGCCCGGCGGGCGTGGCGCTGCTCGACGCCGGTCAACAGCGCCGGCCCCTCCGCCTCGAAGTCAGCCGCAGCCAGTCGTTCGGCGACGTAGGCGTCCAGGTCGGTGCGCTCCCATCCCTCGGGGACGGTGCAGTTGTAGGCCGCGGGGCCGGTCGACGGGCCGCCGCCGTGGCCGCTGGAGAGCCACCGCGTCCCCGGACGGGCCAGTCGACAGACCCCGTCGCGAACGGTGAGGTCGAATACGGTCGTCATCCCACGAGCGCGTCGAGGAGGCGGTCGTTCTCCTCGGGTCGTCGGACGGCGACCCGGACGTGGGAGTCGAGGCCGCGGAAGGTGGTGGCGTCCCGGACGACGATCCCCTGGCGGCGCGCGCCGTCGACCACGTCGCTCACGGCTCGGTCGCCGACGTCGAGAAGGAGGAAGGGCGCTTCGGAGGGGTAGACATCGAAGGTGCCGTCGAGAGCGTCACGCATCCGGCTCCGTTCGCGGCGCACCCGGTCGCGCGTCTCGGCGACGAACTTCGTCTGCCGCAGGCAGTACGCCCCCACGTCGGCGGCGGGTGTCGACAGTCCCCAGGCGGGTCGTGCGGCGTCGAGTCGGTCGCGCAGTTCGTCAGTCGCGACGGCGAATCCGGCTCGAAGCCCCGGCAGGCCGAAGATTTTGGTCAGTGACCGGACGACGATGGTGCCGGGTTCGCCCGCGAGCGTTCGGCGGTCGGTGAAGTCGAGGAACGCCTCGTCGACGATCAGGACGGTGCCGGCGTCACGACACTCCCGGGCGTACGCCTGGAGGTCGGCTCGTGGATACGCGTCGCCGGTCGGGTTGTTCGGATTGCAGACGACGGCCACGTCGTACGACGCGGGGTCGGTTCGGAGGAGGCGGTCGTACGCCACGAACGCCGGTTCGACCCCCTGGAGGCGAACCTCGCGTTCGTACTCGCCGAAACTCGGGTGAGGAAGCAAGGCGTCGTCGCCGGAGTCGAGCGTCACCTCGAAGGCCAACCGGAGCGCCGCGATCCCACCGGCCGCGGGGACGACGTTCAGCGGCTCACACCCCAGATACTCGCCGGCGGCGCTCCGATACGCGCAGTAGTCGTCGCCGGGATAGCGCATCGCGGCCCCGTACGCCGATTCGTAGACGCCGACGACGCCACGCGGCCGCTCCGGATTCGTGTTGGCGCTAAAGTCCAGTAGCGTCGTGTCCGACGCGCCCCCATGAGGCACCCGTTCCACGTCGGTCACGGCGTCAGGGTTCATGGCAAGGGCTAATACGCTCCACTACCTCAAGCGTTCCGTCCGCGACCCCCCCGACCCCGCCCGCTCGCTCCGCCAGCATGAGCGCCCCGCCCATCCCCGCGCCTTCCTTGGCCTCGCCGTCGGCGTACCGGGCGAGCGCGTCGTCCCGCCCGTGGAACCCGGGGTCGGTGACGACGAGGTCACAGTCGAGGTCGACCGCCGTCGCCGCCATGTCGGCGTCGTCGGCGACGTACGTGGTCGCCGCGACGGTCAGGGGTTCGGCGACGCCGGCGTGACGGACGAGTGCCGCCGCGGCGAGCATCTGCGTCCCGCCGCCGAGCACCACCTCGGTGCCCGATTCGAGCGCCCCGGCGGTGAGCCCGGCGACGACGGCGAGCACCGGATCACCGAGGAACCGCACGGCGAGTTCCGGGCGGTAGGCCGCCGCGCCGGGCTCGATGTCGCTCGCCTTGAACCCCGCCGTGACCACCTCCTCTTTCAGCCCGAGCGGATTCTCGGGGAGCGACGACGAGACGGTTGTGTCGACGCCGAGCGCCCGGCAGACGCCGAGGGCCGTCGTGGTGCCGCCGGGGATGGTTTCGCCGATGACGAGTTCGTCGTCCGGGAGCGCGTGCCCGAGTTCGCGGGCGGCGACCCACGCGCCCGGCGCGGTGGGCACTGGGTCGGCCTCGCGCACGTCCCGTCCCGGTTTCGCGCCGACGCCGACCGTCGGCGCGCCGGTCGGTTCGGCGAGGCCGGCATCGACGACGAGCGTCTCGAAGCCCACCCGTTCGCGCACCGCGCGGGTGACGGCCGCAGGCGTCGGACACCCCGTCGGACTCACGGGGACGACCGGCGCGCGCACCAGGTGACCGTACTCGATCAGTTCCGCGTCGGCGCTCGGCGTGTGGGCCATCAGTTCCGGATCGGCCCCGGCGGCGCTGATGCCGTCGACGCGTGCCGTCTCGGTCGTGCCCGCGACGAGGACGAACCGCGTCACGACAGTGCCTCCGCGACTCGCAGATCGGTGTGGCGATTCACGTTCACGGCGAGTCGTCGGTCGTCTCTGACGTATATGTCGTCGTCGGTTCCGTCGACGACGTTGATACCCGCGGGGGCCAGTCGCCGGTCGTCGTGGTCGAACGCCGTGTCGACGCTGACGCCCAGTCGTCGCTTCAGGGCGACCGGCACTGCGACGGCGACCGATCCGTCGGCGGCGTCGAGCGTTCGATCCACCGTCTCGGCGGCGAGCAGGGGGAGGTCGGCGACGACCGTCAGTACCGGCCGCGCCACCCGATCCAGCGCGTGTTCCAGATCCGCGACGTATCCCTCGCCGGGTGCGTCGATCACGTCGACAGCCGCCGTCCGGAGGTGGTCGCGCGTCGCGGGCGTGTGCGGAGAGACGACCGCGTACACGGCGTCGATCCGACTCGCGGCGAGGGCGTCACACACGCGGTCGACCATCGGTTCGTCGCCCACCGTGACGAGGGGCTTCTCCGTCTCCACGCCGAGGCGTGTCCCTCGACCTCCGCACATCACCAGAGCGTCCACGCGATCACCCCCGCGTGCAGCGCCGCGACCCGGGCGAGTTCGTTCGCCGCGCCGAGGGCGTCGCCCGTGACGCCACCGAGACGGGTCGTCGCCCACCGGCCGACGAGGAGGGCGACTGCCGGCCCGGCGGCGAGCGTCGCGACGAGTGCCGAGGTGCTTCCGGGCGGCGCGAACAGCGCGGCGGGGACGGCGGCGACGACGACCGGGAGCAGCGAGGCGCCGCCGGCCTCGTCGACGACCGCCGAGCCGAGGCCCTCGTGGCCCGGACTGCCGAGGGTGACGAGCGCCGCCATGCCGACTTTGGCGCTCACCTCCGCGGCGAGGACGAGGCGAACGGCGACGCGAGGGCCGGCGCCAGCGACGCCGAGGCCGCCGAGTGCGAGGGTGACGAGCGCGAGACCGACGGCGAGCGCCCCGCCGACGCCGGTCTGTGAGTCTTTCAGCACCGAGCGGCGGTCGGCGGCCGTGCCGTGGACGGCGGCGGCGTCGCCCAGATCCGCGAGGCCGTCGACGTGCGTGACGCCGGTGACGAGATACAGCGTGACGAGATAGCCCGCGACGGCGGTCGGGAGGGGTACCGGCACGGCCAGGGGCACCGCGGCCAGACCGCCGACGACGTAACCGGCGACGACGAACGCGACCGGCGTGGTGCGGAAGGCGTCCCACGCGGCCTCGTCGCCGCCGACGGGCAGACGCGTCAGGAAGGCGAGCGCGCCCTGCACCGCCGTCAGCACAGCGCGATCACCCCCGCCAGCCCGAACGCCAGCCACCCTGCCCGGGCGACGAGAGCGACGCCGCGGTCGGCGTCGGCCCGGGTCGGAAGCGTCGACCCGGACGCCAGGTCGTAGGCGTCGGGTTTCGTCAGACGGACGCCGAGCAGGACGGCGAGCGTCGCCATCGGCCATCCCGCGTTCGGCGACGCGGGGCGGCCCGCGAGCGGCCGCCCCCGTCGGAGCGCGCCCGGTCGCCCCGCGGCGACGGCGAGGAGGCCGGCGCTCGCGCGCGCGGGCACCCACATGACGAAGTCGTCGAGGCGGGCGGGCGCCCACCCCATCGGCTTCGACCGGTAGCCGAACGTGGAGTCGAGCGTGTTGACGGCCTTGATCCACGCGGCGGCGCCTGCGGCCGCCGGGAGTGACAGCGGAGCGAGGAGAGCGAAGCCGAGGAGGGGGGCGACGAGGCCGTCGCCGAGGTTCTCGGCGGCGCTCTCGACGGCCGCGCTCCGCACCTCTCCGGCCGAGAGGATGGCGGCGTCCCGCCCTGCCAGCGACCGCAGGCGCTGCCGGGCGGCCGGGAGGTTCGTCTCGCTCGCGGCGACGACCGTCCCCGCCTCGTCGAGGAGCATCCGGCGACTGGTCGCGACGAAGCAAACGAGACCGGCGACGGCGGCGGCGACGAGGGGATCGGCACGCGCACCCAGGGCGACGAGGCCCGCGGCGGCGACGGCGGCGAGGAGGGGGACGCCGACGGCCGTCGCCGTCCCGGCCAGTCGCGGGTGCGCCCACTCTCGATCCAGGGGCGCGAGCGCCCGCCCGAGCCAGGCGACCGGGTGGAGTGCGGCGGGCGGTTCGGCGACGAGACGGTCGAGGCCGGCGGCGAGCGCGACGCTCCCGGCGGCGATCAGGGGCACGGGTCGCCCCCCCGGTTCAGACGGGTCTCCAGGTTCGCCAGTGGCGTTTCGCTCACGTCGACGAAGGCGCCCCCGCAGTCGACGACGCCGCCGTCGGTTCGGGGGTCGTCGCCGACGTGGACGAGGGCGGCGGTGTCGACGCCGAGGTCACCCGCGAGCGTCTCGAACGGTCGGGCGTGGGGTTTGCGGAAGCCGCAGGCGGCGCTCGTGACGACGGCGTCGAACGCGCCCCGGAGGTTCGCGCGCACGAGTGACCGGGGGACGAGTTCCGGAACGCTACAGTTCGAACACAGGCCGACGGGGCCGCGCGTCCGGGCCGCGTCGAGGGCGGCGTCGACGCCCTCGCGACGGCACACCTCGGGGTCGAACGCGGCGACGACCGCGCGTCTGACGGCGCCGTCCGACGGCGTGATCCCCCGGCTTCGGAGCGCGGCCGCGACGTGGGCGGGCAGGGGCACCTCCGCCAGGGTCGGCGCGTCGAGGTGGCTCGTGCGGTAGGCGTCGGCCCAGTCGTCGGGGACGGCGACGCCGCGGTCGCGAAGCTCACTGGCGACGGCGGCCGCGGGGTCGGCCGGGGTCGTCGCCGTCACGAGCGTCCCGAAGAGGTCGAACGAGACGGCTGTCACGGTCTTCCGAAAGGTTGGCACGAAGCTACTTGACCGTCGCGGTCACGGTCGTTCCGAGTGACGGCGGTCGCCTGGGGGAGTTAAGTCGGTGCCGGGGATACGGAGGGACGTGACTGTCGGTCGACTACTCGGAATCACGGCGCCCGCCGACGCCGCCGACTGGTACGCGGCGGGGCGGGCGTACACCCGCCGCGTCGCGGCCGGGATGGGCTTCCAGGGTGTCGACCGCATCGACGGCGACGCGGTGGCCGCGACGCTCCGTGCAGACCCCGCCGCGCTCTCCGGACGCGAGGCGGCGTCGGTCGTCGGCGTGTTGGTCGGCGACGCCGTCTTCTCGGAGCCGTTCTGTGAGTGGATGCCGACGTGGTACGAACTCGCGCTCCTGCCGGCGGTGCGCGTCCTCGAACGGCGGCTTCGAGGCATCGCCCGCGAGGTAGCGGCCGCGACGGCACTGACCGTCACGTTGCCGCGATTCTCTCGGCCGCGAGACGTGATCGTCGAGGGACGGTCGCCGCTCGCGGGCGTCTCCGGGTTCCGCGAGCGGTTCGTCCTCGCGTCGGCGGTGACCCACATCGAGTGGTTTCGCCACGCCGCCGACGCGGACGGAATCGAGGTGCCCACGTCGTTCGTGGATCGGGCCCGCCGCGAGACGCTCGCCCACTACACCGGGGCGCGTCGGACACTGTCGTCGCGCGTGCGGCGTTTCCAGCGACTCCTGTTTACCGACGACATGTGGGTGCGGGCCATCGACGACGCGTACGGCCTCGATAGCTGGCTGTTCGACTGCTGGGCGCGGTTTTTGGGCGCGGAGCGGCGGCGCCTCGCCGGCGCGTAGCTGACATCCGACAGACATCCGTCAGACACGGAAGAAAGTTTAACTCACCGGGGGTTGATTGGAAAACCGATGAGTAAGATCACGTTCCGCGCCGACGATGATCTCGTCGAGCGTCTGGAGGAGTTCGACGCCTCCAAAAGCGAGGTGATGCGCGACGCATTGCGCACCTATCTCGACGACGCGGAGCGTGAGGGGTCGTCGGACGGGAACGTGAGCCGAATCGAAACGCTGCTCGCTGAGTACGCACTCGCCCCGCGTGACCCCCCTGAGATCAACGTAAACGTCACGCTCGACGGTGAGACGGCCGACCCGTCCGACGTGTCCGTCGAACGCGACGCCGAACCGACGACGCGTAAGACACAACGCGAGGGCGCGGACGACGAATCGAGACGGAACACGTGTTCCCAGTGTGGCGAGGAGATTTCGGCCGGGCACGTCTACTGCCCGAACTGCGGCGAGAAGTCGGCTCACCGCGTGTTCTGTGACTGTGGGGACGAACTCCGGTCGGACTGGGCGTTCTGTCCGAGTTGTGGTCGCCGTACCCCTGCTGCGGACGTGCTCGACCGGCCGTAAACGACTCTCGCCCCGTTTGTCTTACAACGGCCGTTAGTTTTATAAGGTATTGGTTTGTTGGTACGTTCGCGTAAGACGGTCGTCTTACAGCACCACCGGTTCCGGAGGTAGAGCGCCTCCGACGGCCGGCTGGGGGCGTAAGACAGGATGCGGGGTGATACCCCTTCCGTCTTACCGGGGGAATGCAACCATGGAGCGTGTGACACTACGAATTCCGAAGCAGCAGATCGAGGAGGTCGAACAGATGGTCGAGACGGGAGAGTTCCCGAATCGAAGCGAGGCCATCCGATCGGCCGTCCGCGAGATGCTCAACGAACAGAGCGAGTCCCGTGACGACAAGCGCAAACGCAACCGTAGCTGGGCGAAGGTGTGACGATGCAGGGATTCATCGACGACGCCATCCAGCACGAGGAAGACGAACAGCGGGACGCAGACGAGGACGGCTCGTTCGGTGACCCGCGGATCGTCATCGTCGGAGCCGGCGGTGCCGGGAACAACACGGTCAACCGGCTCTACAACATCGGCGTCGACGGCGCGGAGACGGTCGCTATCAACACCGACAAACAGCACCTGAAGATGATCGAGGCCGACACGAAGATCCTCGTCGGCAAGTCCCTGACGCAGGGGCTCGGTGCCGGTGGCGACCCCTCGATGGGCGAACGGGCCACCGAGATGGCCCAGGGGACGATCAAGGAAGTGCTGGGCGAGGCCGACCTCGTCTTCGTGACCGCCGGCATGGGTGGTGGCACGGGTACCGGTGCCGCGCCCGTTATCTCCAAGATTGCCAAAGAGCAGGGCGCCATCGTCGTCGGCATGGTGTCGACGCCGTTCAACGTCGAGCGCGCCCGCACGGTGAAAGCCGAGGAGGGCCTCGAACGGCTGCGCGGCGAGGCCGACTCGATCATCGTCCTCGACAACAACCGCCTGCTCGACTACGTGCCCAACCTGCCCATCGGCAAGGCGTTCTCGGTGATGGACCAGATCATCGCCGAGACGGTCAAGGGCATCTCCGAGACCATCACCCAGCCCTCGCTCATCAACCTGGACTACGCGGACATGTCCACGATCATGAACCAGGGCGGCGTCGCGGTGATGCTCGTCGGCGAGTCCCAGGACAAGAACAAGACCCAGGACGTGGTCAGCGAGGCGATGAACCACCCGCTCTTGGACGTGGACTACCGCGGTGCGTCCGGTGGTCTCGTCCACATCACGGGCGGCCCCGACCTCACGCTGAAAGAGGCCGAGGGCATCGCCAACAACATCACCGAGCGCTTGGAGGCGAGCGCCAACGTCATCTGGGGCGCGCGCATCCAGGAGGAGTACAAGGGCAAGGTGCGGGTCATGGCCATCATGACCGGCGTCCAGAGCGCGCAAGTTCTCGGCCCGTCGACACAGCGGCAGGCGGAGAAATCCCGCCGCAGTATCAACGGCGAGGACGTTTCGGAATTCGACGCGAGCGACAACGTCGGACAGGATCAGGCGTCCTGGTCCGACGGCGGTCGCGATCAGGTCGACCAGCGTAACGGCGTCGACGTGATCCGATAACGACCGCGACGGCTTTTTACACTGCCTCGATCGACTGGACGAGGCGGCATTTTCGGCAGATCCGACCGCTCGTACTCGACCCACAGCGGTCGCACTCGCTCAGGTCGCGCCCGCCCTCGTCGCGGTACCGCTGGGCGGCCAGTTCCGCGAGTTCCTCGTAGCCCGCCATGATGGAGTGACGCGTCCCCGGGTGGTTCTCCTCCATCTCGAGCAGGAGTCGCTGGATCTCGCCCCGGTAGGCCTCGCTGGCGTGCGGGCACTCCGCGACGTGGGCTGGCAGGTTCGCGAGGTGGGCGTACAGCGCCACCTCCTTTTCGGGCACGTCACGCAAGGGTTTGGCCCGCGGGACGAAGTGGGCGCTCTCGGTTCGGCGGTCGAACGCGCCCAGACTCGCGTCGAAGTGGGTGGCCATCTGTTTCAGATCGCCTTCGAAGAAGTTCATGAGCGCCGTCTGGGCCTCGTCGTCGAGGTTGTGGCCCGTCAGGAGTTTGTCCGCGCCGAGTTCGTCGGCGTAGCGTTCCAGCAGGTCGCGGCGAAACACGCCACAGTACGCACAGGCCGCCATGTCTTCGGGGTCTTTCTCCACCACGTCGTCCATCCGGACGCCGAGTTCGTCGGCGTACGACACCACCTCGTGGCGCAGGTCGCGATCCGCGGTCACCGCCTCGCAGGCGTCCAGGCTCTCGTCGCGGTAGCCCTCGATCCCCTCGTGGATCGAGAGCGCGACCAGGTCGATCCGGGGATCGCGGCCGAACGTCTCGTCGAGGATATGCGTCAACACGACGCTGTCCTTGCCGCCGGAGAGGCCGATCACCCACGTCTGGGGGTTCTCCGGCGAGGCGTCCGCCGGCAGGAGGCCGTCCTCCCGGATGCGGCGGCGCACTCGCTTCTCGACCGACTCGCGGAAGTGGTCGTCACAGAGGTGGGCCCCCGAGTACGCCGCGTGCATCACTGCCTCGCGGCCGCACTTGTCACACTCCATCGACGCCCCCTTGCTGGGCGGCGCGTATCACGGTTTCGTCTCGGTGAGAAACCGTTTTGCCCGCCGGGGCGCAAGGGCGCGTGAGACCGATGGATCGAGACGCCGCCCTCGACCGGGTTGCGAAGCTCGTCGATACGGTTCAACGCGCGTCCACGAGCGACGGGACGGCGTCGGACGCCGACGACCCACCGCTCCTGCCGGTTCCCGTTCGCGAGGTGTGGGTGTACGGCGACGTGGCCCTCGGCCTCGACCCAATCGACCGCCTCGACGTGTACGTCACCAAGGATCTCCTCATGCGCGGCGACGACGACCGTGCGGCCGCGTTCGAGGAGCGATTCGGGGTCGCGGGCGTCGGCAAGACCGTCGACGCCGACTGGGCCGAGACGTACCCCGAACACCTCCGGGCGAACGACAACGGCCACGCGGCGCCGGAACGGTGTCTCGCCGCCCACCTCGTCGACGACGACGAACCGATCCACCTGGAAGTGTGCAACGCCTCCTTTTCGGACAACGTCACCCAGCGACTCCGGGGAGCGGTGGCCCGCGAGGCCTACGGCGAGATCCTCGATCCCCGTGGCGTCTGCCTGTGGGCCGACGGCCGGCGTGACGACGAGGCGATGGCGAAACTCCGCGGCGGCGAACTCGCCTTCCCGACGCTCCCCGAGGCGTTGGAGATACTGGGCCTGGACGAGGGGACGGCCGCCGAGGCGGCCGACGTGATGCGCGAGCGTCGCGCCGAACACACGGGGCGGACGGTTCGGGGCGACGTGGTGTAACGCTCGCCGTGGCGTAGCGACCAGGTGACTCCGGTCGGTTCGCCCGCGGAGCGTCGGTGTCACGCCACCGCGACCCGCCCCGCGACGACGGTCAGACCGTGGCGTCGCTGGCCGCGCGCTCCCCGTTGAGCCTTCACTCAGGTATCCGTCCCACCGTCACGTCGAACGGTACCACCTCGGCGCGGCGATACGTTCCTTCCTGCATCGCCTCGACCACTTCCCGTCCCATCTCGCGCCACGCCGTCCGGAGGTCGTCGTACTCGTCACCGACCGCCCGTCGGAGTTCCGTCTCGTGGTCGGCCAGCCCCGCACCCGTCGCCTTCCGGGTCGCGTCCCGGAGGTCGGCCTCGCCGTACGGCGGTTCGATCACCTTCCGGTGGTAGTGGCGGCGCGTCGTCACGTCGACCAGCCCGGCCGACTCGAACGCCGCCGCGGCCCGGTCGCCGAGGGCGACGTCGGTTCCGACGCCTTCGAGATACGCCTCGCGAACGCGGCGTTCGAGGGCGGCCTCGCGGTCGACCGTCGACTCCACCGCCACGTCCGCGTTGTCGGGTTCGATGGCCGCCACGGCCGCACTCGCTACACGGCGGAACTCCCGGACGGCGTCGACCGGACGGGGCAGGTTCACGAGGAGAGCTTGACACGCCACGAGATCGAACGCGCCTTCCGGGAAGGGAAGCCGGTGGGCGTCGCCCGCGACGACCGGCAGTCCCGTCTCCTCGCGAGCGACCCGCAGGAGCGCCGGGTCGGCGTCGACGCCGACCACCTCGCCGTCCGACTCCTCCGCGAGGACGCGAGTGAGTTCGCCCGTCCCACAGCCAACGTCGAGCACCCGGTCGCGTCTCGGCAGGTCGAGGGCGGCGAGCGCCGCCCGCGACGACCACAGGCCCTCGCGCGTTCGCCGGAGGTAGTCGGCCGAGAATCTGCGCACACGAGCCCTTCCGCGTCGGGCCTCAAAAGTCAGTCGTCGTGCCGACGCGCGGCGAGGGCCGCGGCGACGAGCGAGGCGGCGGCTGGGACGGCGCCGAACCCGGGGGCGGCGCCTCCCGTCTCGGTAGTCGTCGGGGTCGCCGTCGCGGTAGCGGTCGGCGACGGCGTCGGGGTTCGTGCCGGAGTCAGGGTGGGGGTCGCCGCGGCCGTCTCCTCGCTCGTCGTCACCGTCGCCACCACGCCCGCGTGATCGGACGGCCAGAGGCGATCACCCGCGACGGCGATTCGCTCGTTCGGGTCGGTCCCCACGCGCGTCACCTCGGTCGCGCGGAGATCGCCCCGAACGAGGACGTGATCGACCCGCGCGTCGAGCGACGGCTTCGCGTTCCGGAGGTCGGCCGCGTGACAGCAGGTGTTCCCCGCGTCGCTCGCGACGTCCGTAAACCGCTCCGTGAGGCGGTCGTACGCCGCCGTCGACGCCCCCGGGCCGCTGTTGCAGTCGCCGACGAGAACGACCCGTTCCCGGCGGTCGGCAAGCACCGACCGGAGCTCCGCCGCCTGCGCCGTTCGTGTCGCCGCCGCCACCGATTCGAGGTGTGTATTACAGAACGTGAGGCGGCGGTCGCCGACCGTCGCGTCGGCGACGCCGTACCCGCGTTCGACCGTGAGCGTGCGGCCGCCCCGGGTCACCGAGAGCGACGCGTCGAAGGTGTCGGTGACCGGATCGGCCGTCGCCACGGTGTCGCGGGCGAGAAGCAGGTCGCGGTCGGTCAGGCGCAGGGCGCGGGGCTCGCCGTCGACCGTCGCCGGAAACTGCACGTCGACGGTCGTCGTCGCCGCGACGACGCGGTAAGATCGGTCACGCGAGTCGAGCGCCGACAGGAGGCGCTCACGGAAGTCATAGCGCACGTCGGTCGCGGTCGGTGTCGTGCCGTCGCTCGGCGCCCCCGTCCGGATCAATGCGGCCTCCTGAACGCCGACCAGATCCGGTTCCGTCCGGGCGAGTTCGCCCGCGATGGCGTCGAGTCGTCGCCCGGGATGGCTCCGATCCACCGCGTCGATGAGGGCGCTCACCGCCTCTCGAATCGTCCGCTCCTCGGTGCTCGCCGCCGCGAGGAGTCGAAAGAGGTCGGCGCCGAGATAGCAGTTGCGGGTGGCGACCGTTATCGGGTCGGCCGCGCGGGCGTCACGGACGCCGAGAGTCGTGCCGACGCCGGCCGCCCCGAGTCCGACGAGTACGTCACGTCTCGTGAGCTGTCTCATTCGTCGCTCGCTACGGATGGTCGTGAGAAAAACGCCCCGAACCTCGGAGCGACGGCCGTGGTTCTCAGGCCCCGTCCCGGAGGGCGCGCGCGCGTTCGATGTTCCACGCGAAGCCCTTGCCGTTCTCCGTCGGCGTCTCCAGCACGAACGGGCAGTCCCGCAGGTCAGGGTGGGAGACGATCCGGCGCATACCGTCGACGCCGATCTCTCCCTCGCCGATGTGGGCGTGTTCGTCCTTGTTCGTCCCGCAGGCGTGTTTCGAGTCGTTGAGGTGGATGCAGTCCAGGTGTTCGAGGCCGACGATGTCGTCGAAGGCGTCGACCGTCTCGTCGACGCCCTCGGGCGTCGAGAGGTCGTATCCGGCGGCGAAGGCGTGGGCCGTATCGAGGCAGACGCCCAGGTCGTGGGCACACCGGTCGAGTACCGTCGCCAGGTGTTCGAAGTCGCCGCCGAGTTTCGTGCCGCTTCCGGCGTCGCTCTCGACGAGGACGGTCACGCTCTCGGGCACGTCGAGTTCGTCGAGCGCGCTGACGGCGTTGGCGAGCCCCTGTTCGACGCCCGCGCCCGTGTGAGCGCCGAGGTGAACGTTGACGTAGGGGATGTCGAGCGTCGCGGCGGCGTCGACCTCCCGTTGCATGCTGTGGATGGACTTCTCGCGCAGGTCGGCTTTCGGCGTACAGAGGTTGACGAGGTACGAGGAGTGGATGACCCAGGGGCCGTCGAGATGGTCGGCGGTATCCGCCCGGAAGGCGGCAGCCTCGTCGTCGCCGACGTTCGGATGCTGCCAGACCTGCGGGGAGTGTGTGAAGATCTGCCCGCAGTTGCCGCCGACATCGCGCTGGTTGTCGACGGCATTGTCGACACCGCCGGCGACCGACACGTGTGCTCCGATTCGCATATCAGCGAGAGGGCGCGGGCGCGCAAAGGCGCTTCGCATCCGGGCGGCGCCACGCCGGGCGAACGGGTTCGTCGTCGCCGTTCGCACCGGACACGGGCGGAGGTGATGCTCGGATCGCTGGTCACGGATCGACCGGCTCACCGTCTCCACGGTCGGTTTCAGCCCCGACTGCAGCGACGGGTGGTGGTCGTTCCGGGAGTACGACTGGGTCGCCAGCGGCGACCACGGGATCGCCCGCCCTCGCCCCGCGCCCCGCCCGTCACCGAGGGACACGAGGCGACCGCGGCCGAACTCGACCCGGCCGACCCCGAGACGGTCAGCTTCCAGTAACTCACCGCCGACCGTCCGGCCGTCTGGTCGTCCACTCGTCGCTCGCGTACTTCTCCTCGGCCCGTTCCCGTGCCCGTGCGAGTTCGTCGTCGGTCCAGTCGCCCGCCGTCGCCGCCGCCCACTCCCGCAGAGCGTCCTCGACGGCGGCGACTGCGTCCGACCGGCTCACGTCGGCGTGATCCTCGATGCCCGTCACGCGCTCACGGAACGCCGCGGCGTCGACGCCGGGGTCAGCGAACACCGACAGGTGGCGCTCCGGTCGCACCGCGTACGTGAGCGAGCCGTGTTGGACGACGGCGTCGGTGCGGCGGTGCTGGGCGTTGCCGCTCACCTTCCGGGCACCGTCGTCGGCGGCGACGACCACGTCGTGTGCGGCGTGGAGTTCGCGCAGGTAGCAGGCCGGGGGATACACCGCGGGCCGTTCCTCCTCGGCGAAGGTTGCGGGCACGCCCATGCGCTCGAAGGCGTCGAGGATCGGAACGCAGAGCTGATGATACGACTCCACGAGGTCACCGGGGAACTCGTCGGCCGGCGCGACGATGGTGTAGGAGATGTCGCCGTGGGTATCGTGGTAGATGCCGCCGCCGCCCGTCGGACGGCGAGTGACGCCGATACCCTCCCGGTCGCAGTAGTCCCAGTCGACGGTGTCGGGGTTCTGGTGGTAGCCCAGGGAGAGCGTGCTCGGCTCCCACCGGTACACCCGGAGTGTTCGGGGGCCGCCGTCGGCGACTGTCTCCGCCGCAATCTCGTCGAGCGCCATGTTCATCGGCCCCGACCACCCCTCCTCCCGGATCAACCGCCACCGCTCGCACTCCATGGTGACGTGTGAGCGGGCGGCGGGCAAAGGGGTTGTCCTCGGTGGGGATATATAGCGCAACGTAGCCCACCGGTCGACAACCGACCCATCAGAGCGGTACGAACCCACCTGGACCCCTCATATAAAGCCATTTTGTATGAACTGGGCCTCGTCTACGTGATGACGGCCGATCCAAAGCGCGTACTCGACGAAGCATCGCGGCGGAAATTCCTGGCGGTCACTGGCGCGGGGGCGGTCACTGGACTCGCGGGCTGTGGCGGCCAGTCCGGTGGCGGTGGCGGGAGCGGGGGCGAAAGCGGGAGCGACGGCGGGTCGAACGCGACGCCGACCGAAACCGAGAGCGCCGAGGACGGGATGGACACGAGCGTCCTGACCGGTGACGGCTCCTCGACGGTGTTCCCGATCACGAACACCGCGTCGAGTTACTGGAACTCCAACCCCGAGGCGGGCGACGAGGACTACTGGCCCAAGTCGTGGGCCCAGGAGACGTACAACACGGACATGCGCCTCGCGGACTACTTCGCCCAGGACTACGGCTACGAGGCGACGGGCAAGCGCTCGGTGCCGCCGTTCCGCGTGAGCATTGCGCTCTCCCACTCCGGAACGGGCGTCAAGGGCGTCATGGAGGGTCGTGTCGACATCGGCGACTCCTCCGCGCCGGCGAAGGCCGAACTCGCCGGCTCCGGCGTGAGCCAGTCGACGCTCGACAAGTTCACCGACCACGTCGTCGGCGTCGACGGTCAGCCGATCGTCGTCAGCCGCGAAATCTACGACGCGGGCGTCACCCAGATCACGCTCGATCAACTCAAGGCGATCTATCGACAGGAGATCACCAACTGGTCGGAGCTTGGCGGTCCGGATCGCGACATCCTCGCGCTCGGCCGCGCCGAGGGCTCCGGCACCGACACTGCCTTCCGGAACAACGTCTTCGGCGACCCGAACGCCCCCATCAGTCCCGACCAGCGCTTCGGCCAGAACCAGCAGCTCCAGCAGGCCATCGCCCAGGCCGACAACGCCATCGCGTACATCGCGCTGGCGTTCGTCCAGCCCGACGGCGCGACGCCGCCCATCGGTCTCGAAATCGAGGGGACGGTCTACGAGTACGGCAAGAACCTCGGCTCCAAGGAGTACCCGCTGTCGCGTGACCTCCACGCCTACACGTGGGAGGGAACCTCCCGGAAGGAAGCCTGCTTCATCAACTTCCTCCTGAGCGACTTCGGACAGAAGAAGTTCGTCGAGGCGAACCACTACTTCAAGCTCCCCGAAGACCGCCTCCAGACCCAGCGCGAGAAGGTCGCTCCCTCCAACTTCTCGTAACGAGGCGGTTCGGCGAGCGACGGTCGACCCGACCACTCCCGTTTTCGTATGTTACGTATGTTACAAACGATACGCACCCACGCGACGCACAACCTCTCAGCGGCCGCCACGTTCGCCCGCAACTACCGCGCCCGCACGGCCGACGGGGCGCTCCTGATGCACTGCCTCGGCGGCCTGTCGACGGCCGCGGCGTTCGCCCTCTTCCTGCAGGGATCGCGGTGGACGATCTTCCCGATCCTCGGACTGCTGGCGATCACCGCCGTGGGCTGGGTTCGGTACCAGGCGGAACTCGTGAAGGGACTGACCTTCCTCACGACCGTCGCGACGGTGTCGATCCTGTCGCTCATCATCGTGTTCCTCCTGTTGCGGTCGGCGCCCATCGTCCGGGAGATGGGACTGGCGCTGCTGACCAGAACCAGCCAACCGGTGTGGGGGCAACGGAACGTCTACGCGCTGACGCCGATGATGATCGGCACCGCGGTCACGACGGTCATCGCGACGGTCATCGCGGCGCCGCTGGGTATTGCCGGCGCCGTGTTCATCAGCGAAATCGCGCCCCGTCGGCTCCGGGAGTTCGTCAAGCCCGGCATCGAACTCATGGCGGGAATTCCGTCGATCACGTACGGCTTCATCGGTCTCACCATCTTCAACCAGTACCTCTACACGGAGTTCCGGACGCCGACGATTGGGAACTACTTCGCGGCCGGCATCATGATCGGCATCATGGCGCTGCCGACGGTCGTCAGCGTCGCGGAGGACGCCCTCTCGACGGTACCGGAGTCGATGAAGAGTGGATCGCTGGCCATGGGCTCGACCAACTGGCAGACCACGAAAAGCGTCACCATCCCGGCGGCGCTGTCCGGCGTCTCCGCGGGCGTCCTGCTCGGTGTCGGGCGCGCCATGGGCGAGACGATGGCCGCGACGGTCATGCTCTCGCACACGAAGGGGTTCCCGACGCCCGTCTTCGACGTGTTCGCGAAGTACGGCGAGACGCTCACGACGGTCATCGCCTTCGAGGGCGGCAACGCGAGCGGCCTCCACATGAGCGCGCTGTTCGCGGCCGGCGTCGTCCTCTTTTTCCTGGTGATGGTGCTGAGCGTCACCTCCCAGTGGATCGAGTGGCGGATGTACCGGAAGCTCGGGGGTGAGTCCTGATGAGCAATGTCGAACGCACCGGGCTGGTGACCGGCGAGTCGTCCGTCGCCGACGTCGTCACGGCCGGTCTCCTGATCGTCTCGGTACTCGCGTTCGTGGCCTCCTGGGCCACCGTCTTCCAGTGGCTCGACGAGGGGGGCGTCTACTTCGGGGTCGAACTCTTCCACCTGCTCGGCGGGTCGCTGTTCGTCATCGCGGCCGGCCTCCTGGTGGTCGGCCTCGGCTCGCATTTCGGCTACGTCGACGGCACCCCCTCGGAGGATGCCGGTCTCACTGTCGGTGTCGTGTTCGGCCTGCTGTGGGCCGTCGTCGGTGGTCTCGTCGCGGCACAGTGGGGCGGCAACGCGCCCGTCGTGTGGGTCTCGGGGGCGCTCGGCCTGGGACTCCTCGGGGCGTTCTGTTCGCTGTCTCCCCGCGAGGACCTCGGCTCGACGCTCCCCATCGCCGTTCTCCTCGCGATGGCCGGATACGCCATCGTCGCCGGCCACATCAACGTCGGGTGGACCTGGACGCCCGGCTGGACCGAAGCCGAGTTCCCCGGCTCCGAACTCGTGCCCGCGCTCGTCATCCACGGTGCGCTGCTGGGAATCTGGAGTGCTGCGAAGGCCAAGGAGGGCTACGGCGCTCAGGGCCGCCAGCACGGCGCCTACTGGCTCATCGGCATGGCCGTCTTCGCCATGATCGGCGTCCTCGGCCTCGTTATCGCGTTCATCCTCGTCCAGGGGCTGGACGTACTGCTCACGGGGGCGAGTCTCACGGGCGGGCAGTTGACCCTGTTCGGTGTGACGCTCCCCTGGCTCGAAGTGCCGTTCGTGACGAACGTCCCCGGTGGCCTGTTCGTCGACGTGCCGGGCGTCATGCCGGCCATCGTCGGCACCCTGTGGCTCGTCCTCGGAGCCGTCACCTTCGCCGTTCCGCTGGGCGTCGGCGCCGCCATCTTCCTCACGGAGTACGCGGAACAGGGTCGGTTCACCCAACTCGTCGAGGTGGCGACCAACGGCCTCTGGAGTACGCCAAGCATCGTCTTCGGCCTGTTCGGGCTGGCCTTCCTCGTGCCGCGGATCAGCGGCGGCAACTCCATTTTCGTCGGTCAACTCGTCCTCGGATTCATGCTGCTCCCGCTGGTGCTCATCACCAGCCGCGAGGCGATCAAGGCCGTCCCGGACGAGTATCGCGACGCCAGTGCCGCCCTCGGCGTGACCAAATGGGAGACGATCCGCAGTGTCGTCGTCCCGGCGGCGATGCCGGGGGTCATCACGGGCGTCATCCTCGGTGTCGGCCGGATCGCCGGCGAGACGGCGCCGCTCCTGCTGGTGTTCGGTGGCTCGCCGTTCCCGAGTGCGGGGCCACAGGTGCTCCAGGGGTTCCGGTTCAGCACCCAGCCACCCTTCATCACCAACGAGGCGCTCCTCTCTCCGGCCAGCGCCCTGCCGTATCAGCTCTACTCCTCGATCACCGCGGGCGTGTTCGATCACCCCGCGTTCTCCAGCACCGAGTACGGGTGGGGAACCGCCCTCGTCTTGCTCCTTGTCGTCATGGGCCTCTACGCCATCGGCGTCGGGAGTCGCATCTACTTCCGGAGGAAGCTACACCATGAGTAACGTCGAACTCGATCGGACGGACGACGCACAGGCTACCAACCAGACGACGACCGGCGAGACTGCCGAGGAGGTTCGCGACGAGTGGCTCGACTACGAGTTCGCCGGTGAGACGAAGCTCTCGACGAGCGATCTGGACGTGTATTACGGCGACGACCACGCGCTCAAGGGCGTCTCGCTCGACATCCCTGCCGAGAGCGTCACGGCGCTCATCGGCCCCTCGGGGTGTGGGAAGTCGACGTTCCTCCGGTCGCTCAACCGGATGAACGACCGGATCACGGCCGCCCGTATCGAGGGCTCGGTCGAACTCGACGGCGAGGAAATCTACCAGGACGGCATCAATCTCGTCGAACTCCGCAAGCGGGTCGGGATGGTGTTTCAGGCACCCAACCCGTTCCCGAAGTCGATTCGGGACAACATCTCCTACGGCCCGCGTAAACACGGCGACATCAACAAGGGACTGTTCGCCCGCCTTCTGGGCCGCGACGACCGGGAGAAAGAGGACGAACTCGTCGAGCGCTCGCTCCGGAACGCGGCGCTCTGGGAGGAAGTGAAGGATCGCCTCGACGACAACGCGCTCGGCCTCTCCGGCGGCCAGCAACAGCGGCTCTGTATCGCCCGCTGTCTGGCGACCGATCCCGAGGTAATCCTGATGGACGAACCGGCGTCGGCACTCGACCCCATCGCGACCGCGAAAATCGAGGATTTGATCGGTGACCTCGCCGAGGAGTACACGGTCGTCATCGTCACGCACAACATGCAACAGGCGGCGCGCATCTCGGATCAGACCGCCGTCTTCCTGACCGGTGGTCAACTCGTCGAGTACGGCGACACGGATCGGATCTTCGAGAATCCCCGGAGCCAGCGCGTCGAAGACTACATCACCGGCAAGTTCGGGTAGCCGTGACCCGAGACGACTACCAGCAGTCGCTCGCCGACCTGCGCACGGATATCCTGGGGATGGGTGAACTGGTCGGCTCGCGCCTCGACCGTGCGCTGGCGGCGCTCGCGACGGTCGACGAGGGGAGCGCCCGCGCGGTAATCGGTACCGACGACGAGATCAATCAGCGGTATCTGGATCTCGAATCGGAGTGTATCCAGTTGTTGGCCCGCCAGCAACCGGTCGCGGGCGACCTCCGTTTCGTCGCCGCGTCCTTCAAGATTCTCACCGACCTCGAACGCGTCGCCGACCTCGCCGCCAACCTCGCCCAGTACACGCTGGCGGCGAACCGGAAACGGTTCGAAGAGGTCGATCTCTCGGCTATCGGTGACCTCGCGAGCGAGATGTTCGACGACGCGCTGACGGCCTACCGAACCGACGACGCGGAGCGCTGTCGGGAGATTGCCGCTCGCGACGACACGCTCGACTCGCTGTGTCAGAACGCGAGCGAGCGCGTGGTACGGGAACTGATCGAACGAGAGAACGCCGCCGCCGACTCCTGGAGGGTCGAGCGACTGCTAGACGACGTATCACGCCTCCTGCTCACGGTTCGCGACCTGGAACGCATCGGGGATCACGCCGTAAACATCGCGGCTCGGACGCTCTATATGGTCGAGAGCGATCCGTCACTCGTCTACTGAGTATGGAGACGCGCAAACTCCAGAAGATCGGTGGGTCGACGTACTCGGTGTCGCTCCCGAAAGAGTGGGCCACCGAACACCGTCTCGAAGCGGGGATGCCGATCCACCTCTACCCCCACACCGACGGCTCGCTCGTCGTTCGAAGCGCGGCACAGGACGGCGGCCCGCTCTCGACCACCGAAATCCGACTCCCGCGGTCGGACGCGACCGCCGTCGCGCGGGCGTTGCGGGCCGCCCACGCCGTCGGATACGACACCATCACGCTCCGCGCCCCGGAGCCGTTTTCCGACGACGAGCGGCGGGCCGCCCGCCGTCTCACCCAGACCATGGTCGGCCTGTCGGTCGTCGAGGAGACGGACGACCGCATCACCGTCGAGAATCTGCTCGACCCCGCGGAGGTGTCGATCCGGCAGTCGGTGATCCAGCTTCAGTTCACCGCACTCTCGATGCACCGCACCGCTATCGACGCGCTCTCGGACGCGCCCGGCGACCCCGACCGACTCGACGGGCGCGACGACGAGGTGGATCGGCTGTTCGCCATGATCACCCGGCATTTCAACCGATCGCTCACGGATTTCGAGGAGGTCGACCACCTCGACGTGCGGCGCCCGGAACTGTTCGACGCCTACATCGCAGCGCGTCAGATCGAGCGGATCGCCGACCACGCGGTTCGGATCGGACGCCTCGCCGACCGCGTCGACCCCGACGTGTCCGACGAGGTGCTGGCGGCGGTGACCGACCTCGCCGACGCGTCGCGCGACGTGGTAGAGGCCGCGACGGGTACCGTCCTCGACCCGGCGGTCGATCCGGCCCACGAGGCGCTGGATCGGCGCGACGAGGTCGTCGACGACGCCGTCGCACTCGACCGCACCCTCTTCGAGCGGTCGCCCCCCGGCGCGTACGCGCTCTCGCGGGTGCTCGCTAGCCTGATTCGCACCGCGGAGTGTGGGGGGAACATCGCGGCAGTCGCGCTTCGGGCGAGCGCCCGACCCGATCCGTGACCGCCGCGACGCCCTCGAACGGAGAGGTGTCGCTGGTGGTCGAACGCTCGCCTCGACGACACCGGCTGACTTCCGGCATCCGATTTCCTATCGCGACATACGGTTTACGGTTCCGACGCGGGGGGCTTTTGTCCCTCGCGCGCCCAGTCGAAGTATGGTCAAAAACGTCGCCGGCGTGGTGGCCGACCTCGAACCCGAGGAC
>JBDGTP010000003.1:63376-83775 GCA_042216725.1 Haloplanus sp. | reverse complement strand
GAAGATCAAGGCGAAAAAAGAGGAAGAGGAAAAAGAGGAAGCCGAGGCGGCCGACACCGAGACCGAAGTCGTCACGGCCGACGACTGATCGCGAGTACGGGAAGTCCCGATGACGTGTCCAGCCTGCGGCGGGCGTACCGTCGCCTTCGACGTCCCGCCCGCGCTCCAGGCCCACGCCCCCGACGAGGCCCACGCGGCGATCTGTGCTACCTGTCTTCGCACGCACGCCGTCGACGAGGCGCCCGCGACCCCCGCGTTCGAGCGGATCAGTCCGGCGTTTCCGACCGGGGAGGCGGGCGCGGCGCTCGCACTGGCGCTCGGCCTCCTCGATTCGCTGGCGCTCCGGCGGGCCGACATCGACGACTGCTGTGCCTACGCCGAGCGGGCGGGGGCGGACGTCCTCCTGACGCTGGATCGGCTGGCGACGGCCGACGGCGTCGACCCCCACTTCGACCCCGACCGCCGGCGACACCAGTTGGCCGAGATGCTGTCGTGATCACTCCCACGCGGATCTGATCGCACGGACGGAGAGCGGGCCGCCAGCGGCCGCGACCCGAGCGCCCGCGAGACCGACGAGGAGGAGGTTCCCGAAGAGCCCGGGCTGGAGGAGGAGTCCGGGAATCCACTCGGGGGCCACCTCGCCGGCGCCGCCGAGACCATAGGAGTGGAGGTGCAAGAGGAGCAGTCCGAGCACCGGCAGGGCCGGCCGACCGTCGGGCCGGTCGAGTTCGGCCGCCACCAGCAGGACGACCGCAGGGAGAGCGGCGACGAAGTAGTACGCGTAGGTCAGCGGCGCGAGGAGGGGGACGGCCGCGAAGCCAAGCGCCGTCGTTTCCCGGGTCGCGTCGGGGGCGGCCCGGAGGACGCCGACGACGATAGCGAGACTCGCACTCAGACGGATCGCCAGCCCGTGAGGGACGCCGTACAGCGGGCGGTAGTAGGGCGGCAGCCACAGCCGTGGCGAACGGGCGGTGCTCCCCTCGCGAATCCCCCACGCGAGTACGTCGAGGTAGGTGCGGTGGGCGTCGACGCCGAAGACGAGCAGTGAGATGGCGACGAGAGCGAGGCCACCGAGGACGGCGCCGACGAACCGGTCGCGGTTCCCGAGGAGGTGCGCCCCGGCGGGGGCGTAGGGGAGTTTGACGAGGCCGGGAATCGCGGTGAGGGCGCCGCTCACGTACCCCCGACCGCGGAGCGACGCCGACGCCGAGACGGTGAGGAACGCCGCGAGGGCGGCGGGGGTCTGTCCGAGTTTCAGCGAGAGGAGGAGCGGGTGAAAGCCGACGAGCAAGGGAACGAGAGCGACCCGTTCCCAGAGGTGAAGCGAGAGGCCGAGCGCCGAGACGAGTCGCTGGAGAGCGATCCAGAGGAACGCGACCGAGCAGACGAGCCACGCCGTCGCGGCGTTCCCGAACCCGAAGGCGAGAACGAAGGGGGCGAACGCCAGCAGAACGACCGGCGGGTAGAGGTAACTGCCGTGATAGCCGCCGCCCTCGGCCTGGACGTAGAGCGAGTCGCCCGCCATCCAGCGCTCGACGGCGGCGGAGTAGGCGCCGAAGTCCCAGAAGCGGAAGGGTGGAGCGATGCCGAGGCTACGGAGATACCAGTCGACCAGTGGGTAGATAGCGAGGGCGACGAGAGTGAGCGCGGAGAGGGCGACGAAGGCTGGCCGCTCGTCGTGGAGGGCGACAAGGCGGCGGAGGACGGACATGTCGGTGGACGCTCCGAGCGCCCGGCCGAAAAAGATGGGTGATCGGCGGTAGCGTTAGATGCCCGTCGAGTACCGCAGGATGCCGGCGATGCCGCCGAAGGCGTCGTAGAGCTGTTCGCCTTTCTCGAAGTCGGTGCTGATGAACTTGGTCTCGGTGCCGCGCTGTTCGGCGATGGCCATGAGGTGTTCGATCACGTCCTCGCGCTCTTTCACCTCGGCCTCACCCCCGTCGGAACACTGATGCTCGGGGGTGGCGTGGCGACGGTCGACCACCTCGAACTCCTCTCCCCCGTCGCAGTCGTAGATCACCACGTCCTTGCGCAGATCCTCGCTGATGAGCAGGCGGTCGACCGACCCCATCACGAGGTTTCGCCGGGTCTGCTCGAACCCGTAGGTGGCGAGGTCACCGGAGTGGAGGTTCTCGAAGAACTCCTCCATCTGCACCTTGTCCTTCATGATTTCCTGGTCGGCGAGCACCTCCTGTGCGGCGTCGACCAGGTCGTACAGCCCCGATTCGTCGGTGTAGGCCACGTCGAACTTGCCGACGACCAGGTCCTGGAGTTCGTGGTGGAGGTAGTCGCCGTCCAGGAACTCGTCTTTAGTGGGTGAGGGGCCGCCGACGAGGATGCCGTCCAGGTCGTGACGCTCGGGGACGAACAGGTCGTTGGCCATCCCCGCGACCTCCTGATAGAAGTTGTCGATGGCTTCCAGACGAAGGCGAGCGAACCGCTGGGCGGACTGACCACCTTTTCGCTGCTTGCCGGGAACGAGCGACGAGGCGCTCTTGACCGGTTCGACGCGCTTGCCCTTGAGCCAGCCGACGTTCGCCTCGCGCCGGTCGAGGACGATCAGGCCAAACAGGCCCTTGTCCGAGAGCATCTCCTCCAGTGGCTCGGTGAGGAAATCGGAGTCGCAGTGATAGCGGAACGATTGGATCGGGTCGGGCGGACTCTCCAACACTTTCGTCACCATGTCGGTCTGCCCGCCGCCGGCGTCAACGGCGCCGCTGAAGATCACCAGCCCGTTTTCCGGCGGGTAGGTGTCGTAGTAGCGGAGCCGATCCTTGATGCTGGTGAGCGCGTCCTGAACGTTCGTCCGGGTCTGCTTCGATTTGATGTTGCTCGCCTCGGAGTGTTCCTGCGTGACGTGGGCGACGACGTCCGAAATCTGCTTGTCCGGCGGGATGTAGATAGTGACGAGTTGGGTGCCGGAACCCTCGTACTCCTTCAGGTCTTCGATGACCTTCCGGAACTCGTATTTCCGACGATCATCGTCGGCCTCCTGCGTGTCGGTACTCATTGGCGTCTCTAGTCCCGTCGCGGCTAAGTAATCTTTGACTACGGCGGTGGATCCCGCCGAATCAGGGAGTAGAGTTATATGCTCGTCGGCGGTGATTTTTGACGACCTATGGGACGGGTGTACGCAGTCGCCAGTGGGAAAGGCGGCGTTGGCAAGACCACGACGGTGGCGAACCTCGGGGCCATCCTCGCGGCGAGCGGCCACGAAACGGTCGTCGTCGACGCCGACCTTGGGATGGGGAATCTGGCAGGGGTGCTCGGTGTCGACGCCGACGCCGGCCCGACCGTCCACGACGTACTCGCGGGGACGGCGACGGTCGAAGCGGCCCGCCGCGAGGGGCCGTGTGGGCTCGGCGTGCTTCCGGCGTCGGCCGACCTGGACGCCTTCGGCGCGGCCGACCCGACGAGCCTCCGGGGCCTCCTCGACGCCATCGACGCCGAGACGGTTCTGGTCGACACCTCGGCGGGGTTGAGCCACGACAGCATCGAACCGCTTCGGGTCGCCGACGAGGTGGTGCTGGTGTCGACGCCCGAACGCGGGGCGGTGGGCGACACCGCGAAGACCCGTGAGGTGGCCGAACGCCTCGGCACGCCCGTGGCCGGGGTCGTCGTGACACGAGCGACTCCCGAATCCGATACGGCGGTCGTCGCCGACCGCCTGGACGTCCCGATACTGGCAACGATTCCGGACGACCGGGCGGTGTCGAGGGCGGCCGAGGCGGGCGACGTACTCGTCACCGCCGCATCCGAGTCGCCCGCGACCGACGGGTACCGGCGCCTGGCGGCCACCCTGACCGGTGACGAGTCGTTCGCACCGACCGAACCGGCCGACGAGGATGTGGAGCGCGGCGAAGACGGAGCCGAACCGACGAGCCGCGAGGCAGAAGCCACGGACGCCGACGAAGCCACGGAGGTGGCCGGGGAGGCGGCCGCCGACGCCGACGCCGACGCCGAAGCCGAACCGGAGGGGACGGAGAGCGTCCAGGAGGAGGCCGACAACGGCCGTACGGGCTTCCTGCGCTGGCTCCTGCCGTGAACGGGAAGTTCTTTGGGGCCGCCGCGACGACGACTAGGTATGGAAGAGTCGAACGCGGTTCCGCTCTGGTGGGTACTGCTGTTTCTGTTGCTCGCGCTTGGTATCGGCGCGTTCGCGGTGTCGGCTCTCGGCGGGTCGTTGATCGCCGGCGTCGTCCTGCCGGCGTAGCGACATCCGCGGTAGGGGGGACGGTGCCGACCCTGACGCACCGTTCGTAACGATTCTGAGACGCATATCGTATTCGGTATGCTTATGCACGCCGAGGGATTAGGCCGAGTATGGCAGAGACCGCAGCGGCGTCGACGGTCGGCCACGACGAACTCGCCGCCCTGAAGCGGATCGCACTGGACGGCGGGCTCTCCGGCCGGACGAAAATCTCCTGTTCGGAGTTCGCCGAGCGGATCGACGCGTCGGCTCAGACGGCGTCCCGACGACTACAGCGGCTGGACGAGGTGGAGTTCATCGACCGGGAGGTGCTGGCCGACGGCCAACTGGTCGCGGTGACTGACGGCGGCGTGGCGGCCCTCCGCCGGGAGTACGCCGACTATCGGCGACTCTTCGAGGACAGCACTACCCTGTCACTGGACGGGACGGTCACGAGCGGGATGGGCGAGGGTCGCCACTACATCTCGCTGCCGGGCTACATGTCCCAGTTCCGCGAGCGCCTCGGATACGAGCCGTTCCCCGGGACGCTCAACGTCGAACTCGCGGCCGAGAGCACCCAGTCGAGGGGTGAACTGGAGTCGCTGGAAGGCGCCGCGACGCCCATCGATGGCTGGGAGGACGACGACCGAACCTTCGGGCCGGCGACGTGTTACGCGGCCCAGGTCGAGGCCGGAACCGCGTCGTACGACGGCGCCCACGTCATCGTCCCCGAGCGCACCCACCACGACGCCACGCAACTCGAACTCATTGCTCCCGTGAAGCTACGGGACGAACTCGGCCTCGCGGATGGAGACAGCCTGACGATCCACGTGGGGGACGCGTGATGCGCGGAGAGTCGACGAGCGCGCTGGATCGAGTGGTGGCGGCGTTCCGCGCCGGCGATCCGGTGCTCGTCCACGACGCCGTCGACCGCGAGGGCGAGACCGACCTGCTCTATCCCGCGAGCGCGGTGACGCCCGCGGCGGTGACCCGAATGCGCACCGACGGGGGCGGCCTGATCTTCGTCGCGCTGACCGCCGCCGTCGCCGACCGGTTCCAACTCCCCTTCCTCCACGAGACGGTCGATCACCCGGCGAACGACCACTCCGACCTGGGGTACGACGCCCATCCCTCCTTCTCGCTGACGGTCAACCACCGCGAGGGCTTCACGGGCGTGACCGACGACGACCGGGCGCTGACGATCCGTCGTCTCGGCGAGGTGAGCGGGAACGAGGACTACGGCGTCGAGGCGTTCGCCGACGAGTTCCGGACGCCGGGGCACGTCCACCTCTTGCGTGCGGCGCCCGGACTCCTCACGGATCGCCGCGGGCACACGGAACTCGGCCTGGCGCTGGCCCGCGAGGCCGGCATCGCCCCCGCAGTCGCGGGCTGTGAGATGCTGGACGACGAAACCGGCGGTGCGCTCTCGACGGCCGACGCCCGGGCGTACGCCCGTCGGAACGACCTTCCCTTCGTCGACGGCGGGGATCTCGTCACCGCGTTCGACTGAACCGTCCCCCCGTCGCGAGCGACGGGGACGGTCGGCGAGCGAACCCACAAGCGTTGCCCCGCACGGAAACTGTTAAGACCGGTTTGGGCCAAAAAAGAGGCAACTCATGTCGCTCGATACGATGACTTCTTCGGACGCGACTCGGGCGGAACCAGCAGCGCCGATCTCGCTCGGGGGGGCGTGAGATGGGCTTCGACGAGATGGATGTCGATACGATCTGGATGGACGGCGAGTTCGTGGACTGGGAAGACGCCGAGATCCACGTGCTCACCCACGGCCTCCACTACGGAACGGGTATCTTCGAGGGTGTCCGCTGTTACGACACCGAGGAGGGACCGGCCATCTTCCGGTGGGACGAACATCTGGATCGGTTCTACGCCTCCGGACAGCCCTACAACCTGGATATCCCCTTCGACCGCGAGGAACTGACCGAGGCGACGAAGGAACTCATCCGCCGACAGGATCTGCGGTCGTGTTACATCCGCCCCATCGCCTACTACGGCTACGACATGCTCGGCCTGAGCCCCGAGAGCTGTCCCGAACAGGTCGCCATCGCGGTCTGGCCCTGGGGCGCCTATCTCGGCGAGGACGCCCTGGAGGAGGGTGTCGAGGTCACCGTCTCCTCGTGGCGGAAGTACGCCTCCGCGCAGATTCCGACCAACGCGAAGACGACCGGGCCCTACGTCAACAGCGTGCTGGCGAGCCTGGAGGCCCAACGCGAGGGCTACGTCGAGGCGCTCCTCCTGAACCAGGAGGGGAACGTCGCCGAAGGCCCGGGCGAGAACCTGTTTCTCGTCCGTGACGGCGAACTCTACACGCCCGGCCTCGCGGAGGGCATCCTCGACGGCATCACCCGCAACACCGTCATCACGCTCGCGCGCGAGCAGGGATACACCGTCCACGACGACGCGACGATCAGCCGCGGCGAACTCAACACCGCCGACGAACTGTTCTTCTCGGGAACGGCGGCCGAAGTGACGCCGATCCGTAAGGTGGACAACGTCGTCATCGGCGAGGGTACCCGCGGCCCGGTGACGACCGACATCCAGCAAGCCTTCTTCGACCTGGTGGAGCGCCGCACCGACGCCCACGCAGACTGGTTCGAATACGTCGACGCCGAGTAATCAGGCGTCGTCGGCCGAATCGGGGCTGCCCTCTTCGACCGCGATTTCGATAGCGCGCCCCGGATCTTCCTCGGCGAAGCCGGCGCTGAGAATGCGCGTCAGCGCCTCCTCGACGCTCTCGCCCGTCTCTTCGATCCGGTCGGCGTCGACTTCGATGACGAAGCCGGTGGTGATGTTCGGCGCGGTGGGCATAAAGAGCACCTCCTGGCCGTCGGGAGTGGTCTTCCCGGTCTTGAACGCCGTCATGTGGATGCCCGGCCACGTCTCCAGGCGCACCGGTTTCTGGAGGTCTTCGGTGCCGGTGAGCGCCGTCTCGACCGCGAGTTTCGAGGCGTTGTAGAGAATGCGAATGAGCGGCACGCGGTTCATCGCGCTGTCGAGACCGGTCTCGAACAGTCGACCGACGGTCGTTCGCATCAGGTAGCCCACCGACAGAACCAGCATGATGAACACGACGATAGCCACGAGAACGCCGTAGGGCTGGGGGAGCGTCCGGACGACGGGGAGGTCTGCCATCTGCGAGTACAGCCAATTGAGGACGAACAGGATGACGAGGATGGGCACGAGAACCACCAGCCCACTGGCGATATCGCGTCTCCACGAGGACATTGCCGGATGGTGGGCGGCCGGGGTCTTCAGCGTGTTCCAATAGCGGGGGAGTGTGATCCAATCGGCCCTATTAACACTCACCGCCTCCCTACACGGCGTATGGTCGTTTCGCTGGTCGCGGGTGCGCTCTGGGCGATGCTGCCGGCGTACGTCCCGAACAACGCCGCCGTCCTGGCGGGTGGGGGCCGCCCCATCGACGGCGGACGAACCTTCCGCGGTCGCCGGTGGCTCGGCGACGGCAAGACGTGGCGGGGCACGGCTGCGGGGACGCTCGCGGGCATCGTCCTGGCCGAGGCGCTCGACGCCATCCGGCCGAGCGTCGTCGCCGCCCTCGGTGCCGATCTGCCGGCTTTCCCGTTGCGGGCCGCCATCGGCCTGGCGCTCGGGGCGATGCTCGGCGACATCGGCGCGTCGCTGCTGAAGCGACGCCTCGGCCGGGCGCGCGGCGCCGCGGTGCCCGGTCTCGACCAACTCGACTTCGTCGTCGGCGCGCTCGGCTGTGCCGCGCTCCTCGCGCCGACGTGGACGCTGGCGACGTTCTCGCTCCCCCGACTGGCGGTCGTGGTCGTCGCCACGCCGCTCCTCCACGTCACCACGAACGCGGGAGCGTATCTCCTCGGCCTGAAGGCCGAGCCCTGGTGATTGGCCGGGGATCGTCCCGTTTATATCGATTCGCGGCCCCGAACACCCTAATGACGAACCAGGCACTCATCGACGCGCTTCGGGACGCGGAGGCGGTGAAGTTCGGCGAGTTCGAACTCGCTCACGGCGGCACGAGCGACTACTACGTCGACAAATACCTCTTCGAGACCGATCCGCAGTGTCTCCGCCTCATTGCCGAGGCCTTCGCCGACCGCGTGGGCGACACGAAACTCGCGGGCGTCGCCCTCGGCGCGGTACCGCTGGTGGCGGTCACGAGCGCCGAAACCGGACGGCCCTACGTGATCGCCCGCAAACAGGCCAAGGAGTACGGCACCGGTAACCGGATCGAGGGACGCCTCTCGGAGGGCGACCGGGTAGTCGTCCTCGAAGACATCGCCACCACGGGCAAGAGCGCACGCGACGCAGTCGAGGCGCTCCGCGAGGCGGGCGCAGTCGTCGACCGTGTGCTCGTCGTCGTCGACCGGCAGGAAGGGGCCAGTGAACTCCTCGAAGACCACGGAGTCGAACTGGAGGCACTCCTCACCGCGGACGACCTGCTGGCCGACGAGTAACGCTCACATCGACGGCCCGGCGCGCGTGATGGCGAAGGCGGTGAGACCGTGACGCTCGGCACAGGTACGCTCGCCACCGCCGATCCGACCGACCGCCGCCGACAGGTCGTCGACGCTTGCCGTTCGAGCGTCGATGTCGATATCCCGTTCGAGCGCCGCGTAGGTCTCCTCGTCCCCGGTCACCTTGCAGACGGGAACGAGCGGGTGGCCGGCGGGCACGCCGTCGGCCGTGGCGTGGAGAACGACGTGAGCGCCCGCGGCGGCGAGGCCGGTCGCGGCTTCGGCGAACTGCGTCGGCGCGTCGACGAGGGCAACACCCGAGTCGTGGGTCGCCGGGGCGCCGTAGGGGAGGACGTCACGGATCGGCCGACCGCCCCAGACGCGCGCGATGTCGTCGAAAGTGCGGTCGGCCGCCCGCCGGGCCGGGCCGGTCGTCCGTGGCGGGGTGGGGCCGTCGATCACCTCGGTGTAGCGATCCGCGACCGCCTCGTCGGCCGCCGCGGCCCGGACGGCGTCGGCGTGGGGGCGCAGGCGCTCCGTCCCCGCGACGACGACGCGCCCCCCGGCCGCGACGACTCGGTCGACGAAGCCCCCGATCAACGGGTCGGCCCGTTCGACGGTCGTGGCGCGAACGTCGCTGCTCACGACGCCGACGGTAAGGTCGCCGAGACCGGCCGTCACAGACCGAGACGCGTGGTCGGACAGCGCACGGGCGTGTTCGACGCCGCGCTCGACCGCTTCCGTCGACCCGCCGACGCTCTGGATCGAGAGCTCCCGAACCGGAACCCCGCGCTCCGCGAGCCGGTCGGCCAACCGGTCGCTCTGGATCCCCTCACAACCGAGGCCGACGACGACCGCACCGGCGACGTTGGGGTTGGCGGCGATGCCCGTCAGGGTGCGTTCGGTCTGGGCCTCGTCGGCGCCGAGTTGGGCACAGCCGTGATCGTGTGACGCGCTCACGGCGCCGGGTACCGCGTCCGCGATCCGGTCGGCCACCTGGTGCGAACAGATCACCGACGGGAGCACCAGCAGTCGGTTCCGGACGCCGACGCTACCGCCGTTCCGCGGATAGGCAGCGACCGGCCACGCGCCGTCCGTGTCGGGCGAGTCGGCCGACTCGTCCCGCGCGGTCGGGTGTGTCACGCGCCCTCACCGCCCGGTGTCTCGGCCGCCAGGTCACCGCGCCCGCGGGTGCTCTCGCAGTTGTGCGTGTGAACCCACTCCCCCGGGTCGATGGCGACGGTCGCCCGTCCGATCACCTCGCCGTACTTGTGGATCTCGGCACCGGCGTCGATCCGGCGGAGGGCGACTTTGTGGCCGAACGGGATCGACTCCTGGAGTCGCACCGGCGCGTCGATCCGCGTCCCCTCGGTCGGTGGCAACTCGTCGCCGGCCGACAGATCGGCGAGCGCCGTCGCGACCGCGTCGTCGGCGTCCATCACCAGTGCCACGTCGCCGACGACGGTGCCTTTCATGGGTGCTCACCGCCGTTCGCGGCCGCGGGCTGAATCTCGTTGATCGCGAACTCCGTCAGACCGCGGCGCTCCGCCTCGGTGCGCCGACCGTCGGCCACGTCGAGCACCGTCCGGTAGATGCGCTCGCCAATCGAGGACAGCGACTCCCCGCTCATGACCGTGCTCGCGTTCACGTCGATGTTGTTCGCCATGCGCTCCCAGGTGTTCGGGTTCCCCGTCACTTTGATCACGGGCGCCACGGGATTGCCCGTGGTGCTCCCCCGACCGGTCGTGAAGGCGACGATCTGTGCGCCCCCGGCGACTTTGCCGACGACGCTCTCGATGTCGTAGCCGGGCGTGTCCATGAGGACGAGCCCACCCCCCGTCGGGAGCGACTCGGCGTAGTCGACCATCCCCCGGATCGGCGTGGTTCCGCCCTTCGAGATGGCACCCAGACTCTTCTCCTCGATGGTCGTGAGGCCGCCTTCCTTGTTGCCGGGCGTCGGCTGAGCACCCCGGAGGTCGACGCCCATCCGCCGCGCCATGTCCTCACGGGTGTCGACACGGTCGAGCAGGCGCTCGCGGGTGTCGTCGTCGACACAGCGGTCGGCGAGGACGTGTTCCGCCCCGATGAACTCCGGCGTCTCGCTGAACGAGACGGTGCCGCCGGCGGCGACGAGTCGATCACAGGCGTCGCCGACGGCGGGGTTGGCCGCGATACCGCTGGTCGCGTCGCTGCCGCCGCACTCGACGGCGAAGACGAGTTCGGCGGCCGCGGCCGACTCGCGGCGTGCCTCGTCGGCCGCGGCGCGGAGCGACGTGGCCCGGTCGACTCCCGCCTCGATGGCGGCTGCCGTCCCCCCGACTGCACGGATGCGAAGGGTCTCGACCGGTCGCCCCGCCGCCGCGACGGCGTCGGCCACGTCGTCGACGTCGATAGCCTCGGTGCCCAATCCGACGACCAACGCCGCGCCGACGTTCGGATTGCGGCCCACGCCACGGAGAACGCGGCGGGTCTGCTCGCGCGCCGAGTCCGGCTGATTCGCCCCCATCCCGTGCGGTGTCGCGACGACGCCGTCGCCCGCGTCGGCGGCGATTCGCTCCGCGAGGCCACTCGCCGTCACCGACGTGGGAAGCACCACGACGCGGTTCCTGACGCCGACCGATCCGTCCGGCCGCCGATAGCCCTCGAAATCGTCCATGACTGCGGCACGAACGGCGACACAAAAGAGGTTGTCCCGCCCGTCGCGCGCCACCCTGAGACGGCCCACCACACCGACCGTCAAATTCCACCCGGGCTGTCATGCCGACCGTCAAGTTCCGCGTAATGCGCCATGGCAACCGTTAAGTTCCGAATCGCGGATACGCACACCTGTACATGGCGCTGCGTGACTCGCTGGCGAACTACTTCGGCTTCGAAGAGCACGGAACGGATCTCCGGACGGAGGTTCTCGCAGGTGTCACCACCTTTCTGACGATGTCGTACATCGTGGTCGTGAACCCGAGTATCCTCGCGGACAACCCCGAGATACCGATTCAGGACGGCATCAGCGTGCCGGGATACGCCTACGGCGAGGTGGTGTCGATGCTCGCCGTCGTCACTATCATCGCGGCGGCGACGGCGACGCTGATCATGGCGCTGTACGCGAACCGGCCGTTCGGGCAGGCGCCGGGTCTCGGCCTGAACGCCTTCTTCGCGTTCACGGTCGTCGGGTCGCTGGGCATCTCCTGGCAGACGGCCCTCGCGGCCGTCGTCGTCGAGGGGCTCATCTTCATCGTCCTCACCGCGGTGGGCGCCCGAGAGTACGTCATCCGGGCGTTTCCCGAACCGGTCAAGTTCGCGGTCGGCACCGGGATCGGGCTGTTCCTGACCGTCATCGGCTTACAGGCGATGGGAATCGTCGTCGACGACCCCGAGACGCTCGTACAACTCGGCCCCGTCGCCTCCGATCCGGTCGCCGTCGTCTCCGTCGTCGGCCTGTTTCTCACCTTCGCGCTCTACGCCCGTGGCATCCGCGGCTCCATCATCATCGGCATCCTGGCGACGGGCGCGCTGGGATGGATCGTCGCCAACGCGGGTATCGTCAGCGGCGAGGCCGCATCGCGCCTGGTCGCAGGCGCCCCGAGCGCCACCTACGACATCACGCCACTGGCCGGCGCGTTCATGTCGGGCTTCGCCGACATCGAGGCGTTCACGTTCGCCCTGATCGTCTTCACGTTCTTTTTCGTCGACTTCTTCGACACCGCGGGGACGCTCACCGGTGTCGCCCAGATTGCGGGCTTTCTCGACCAGAGCGGGAACCTGCCCGACATCGACGAACCGCTGATGGCCGACGCCGTCGGCACGACCGTCGGCGGGATGCTCGGCACCTCGACGGTCACGACGTACATCGAGTCGGCGTCGGGCGTCGAGGAGGGCGGCCGGACGGGCATGACCGCGCTCGTGGTCGCCCTGCTCTTTCTCGCGTCGCTCGCCGTCGTTCCGCTCGCGGCCGCTATCCCTCTCTATGCCTCTCATATCGCCCTCGTCGTTATCGGCGTCGTCATGCTGAGCAACGTGGTCGACATCGAGTGGGACGACCTCTCCTATGCGATTCCCGCCGGGATGACCATCCTGGTCATGCCCTTCACGTACTCCATCGCGACGGGGATTGCAGCGGGAATCGTCACCTATCCCATCGTGAAGGCGGCGCGTGGCGAGTGGAGCGACATCCGTCCCGGCCACTGGGTGCTCGCTGGCGCGTTCGTCGTCTACTACGTGGTGCGGACGCGGACGCTGGGATAAGCGCCGGGCGCGCACACGCCCGCCGGCCTCAAGTTCGCCGAGCTACTACGGGGCGGTGATGTCGACGCTGGAACTGTACGAACTGCCCGGCTGTCCGTACTGTGCGAAAGTGAAGAACAAACTGGACGAACTGGATCTGGAGTACGCGTCTCACGAGGTGCCGCGCGCTCACTCGGAGCGGACGGAAGTCGAGGAGGTGAGCGGACAGACGGGCGTGCCGGTGCTCGTCGATTCCGATCACGGAGTCGACGGGATGCCCGAGAGCGACGATATCGTCGCGTATCTGGAACGGACGTACGGCGCGCAGGCCGAACCCTAACTCTCGGCGGGCGAGCGAGCGCGTTCGAGGATGAGATCCCGGAGGTCGTCGGCGTCGCGGAGCGCCGCGAGTTCGTCCTGGCTGACGAGGGCGGTGCCCTCGACGGCATCGCGCTTCTCGCGTTCCTCCGTGACGTACACCGATCGAGTGCGCGTCACTTCGCCAAGCGAGGACATGATGCGGGCGCGCTTCTCGGCGCTCCGAGTGAACGCCGAGTGCCCCGTCAGCAGGTTCTCGATTTCGTGATCGCCGTCCTCGCTGACGGCGGTGAAGGGGGCGCGGTTCGTCGGATGGACGGTGAACCCGACACGCGCCAGTACGGCGAGGACGTGATCCTCGTCGGGATCGAGCGCCGGGTCGTCGGGCGTCGGGTCGGCCTCCCGCACCTCGTCGGCGCCGTCGAGTACGTCGACCGGGTCGCTGAACGGCTGATCGAACAGCTCCTCGAGCTGGATCGCCACCTCGATGCTGGCGTTCATGCCGTCCTCGTACTTCGAGACGGTGCGCCGCGAGACGCCGAGTTCGGTCGCCAGCCGACCCAGACTCCAGCCGCGCTCCTCGCGTTCGTCCGCGAGCAGGTCGCCGTCGATGTTGACGTAGAGCCCGCCGGGCGCCGCGTAGATGAGCGGCGGGACGCTCTCGACGAACAGGTCGAAGGCCGTGTCGGGGTTGATGACCGGAACGCCGTGACGGAAGTACACCACTTCGGGTTTGAGCTCCTCGTCGCGGGTGCGGAGACCGATGACCAACGGTGTCGCCGACAGGTACGATCCGAGCCGGCGCATCTCGACCCCCGTTTCGGCGTCGAGACTGTCGACGTTGGCGAGAATCTTCACCAGTAAGAGGTCGTCACCGCGCCGGGCCGCCAGGTCGAAACTCTTGGGGCGGATCGAACACCGGTCGCTCACCACGAATCCCGCGTCCTGGAGCATCGCAGTGATGTTTCCGACCAGTGCTGACCGTGACATACCGGGAGGTAAGCGCTCCGCCACATATATAAGTTGTGTCGGCGATCCGGGTTACGTCCGGCGATTGGCGCCTCGAGACGACGACCGACGGCTCCCCCGTCGACGGTCTGAGACGCCGACCGTCGTTCCGACACGAAACGCTTTGGGCGCCGCTTCGCCTCCCTCTATCCGTGACGCTCGTCGGTCTCGACGACACCGACTCCCGCGAGGACGGGATGTGTACGACGTACGTGGCGGCCCGGGTAGCCACGGCTATCGCGGCGGCCGGCGGCACGGTCGACCGGCGCCTGCTGATCCGTCTCAATCCCGCCGTCGAGTACAAGACCCGGGGGAACGCCGCCCTGTGTGTCGAGACCGACCTCGATCCCGACCGGGCGTTCGATATCGCGGTCGAGACGGTCGACCGACTCGCGGAGACGGCAGACCCGCGGACGAGCCCGGGGGTCGTGGTCGCCGACGCGACGGCCGAGGCGGTGCCCGACGCCGTCGCCGCCTTCGCTCGTCGGGGGCTTCGTGACCTGATCGACCCTGACGAGGCAGTCGCCCTGCTGGATCGACTGGGGTACCGACACCACGGCGGCCGGGGACGGATCGGCGCCCTCGCGGCCGTCGGCGCCGGCCGCGCGTTCGACGACTGGACCTACGAACGTATCGCATACCGGGAACTGGATCGGTGTGGCACGCCCCGGGCGGTCGACCGCGACACGGTCTTCGCGGCGGCCGAGACGGCCTACCCCGACGCCTGGGACACGGTCGACCGGGTCGAGGACGAACTCGTCTGCGTGCCGTCGGCGCCGGGGCCGATCCTCTACGGGATTCGGGGTGACGACCCCGGCGCCGTGCGGTCGGTGGCCGCGAGCATCGAGAGCGAACCCGTCGCGCACGCGGTCACCTATCGGACGAACCAGGGAACCGACGCCCACCTCGGGGCGGGGACGGTCGAGACGGTGCAGGACGGACGGGCCTACCGGGTCGACGGCGTCGTCGACGATGCGCCCGAAACGCGCGCGGGCGGGCACGTCCACGTTACCGTTCGGGACGGCGCGGCACCGCTCGCCTGCGTGGCGTTCGAACCGACCAAACGCTTCCGTGATCGAGTGCGCGCCCTCCGCCCCGGCGACGAGGTGACGGTCTGTGGCGAGGTGGGCCGCGGGACGCTCAAACTCGAGAAGTTCGCCCTCCGCGACCCCGTGACGACCGAACGCGCAGTCCCGCAGTGCCCCGACTGCGGGCGGTCGATGGAGAGCGCCGGACGCGACCAGGGCTACCGGTGTCGGGACTGCGGGACGACGGCGCCGGGGCGAGTCGACCGGGAACTCGACCGAGAACTCGACCCAGGGTGGTACGAGGTGCCGCCGTGTGCCCGCCGCCACGTCGCCAAACCCCTGATTCGAGGCGGGTTCGACGCGCCGATCCATCCCGAACGGTGACTCCCATAACGGGTCGTTAACCCGCGCTAATCGGCGAATAGGGAAGAGGGAGGGGTGTCTCGGGTACTGTCATGTGTGATCGACCCACACGGAGGGGCAGCCCATGAGTTCCGCCGACGACTCGGAGCCGACGGTGGCGGTCGACAGCCCGGCGCTCGACCGGTGGCCGACCTTCACGCTCGATCACAGCATCGAAGCGGTCGGATGCGACGGCACCCAGTGTACCATCTATCCCTCGAACGTACCCGAAGACCGGCGGCTCACGGCGTGGATCACGGCCGACGAGGGCGCGTTCGTCGGCATCGACGAAATCCGCTGACTCACTTGCCGCGACCCGTGAGCGGGACGACCACGTCGGCATCGGCGGCGATAGTACCCCGGTCGCGGTAGGCGCGGAGGCCCGCCGGCGCGGCGGCGGCGGTCGGTTCCACGTCGAACCCGTCCTGTTGAAGCGCGGTGTGCGCTCGGTCGACGGCCGCCTCGGTGACTGCGATGGCGTCGCCGTCAGTCGCGTCGAGGGCGGCATCGATGGCGGCGCGCCGCACCGGGTCGCGAACCTGGATGCCGTCGGCGAGGTCGTTCCGGTCGTTCCCCCCACCACCACGAGCGGCGGCGACCGGGGCGTAGCCCGCCGCCTGCACCGCGAGCAGACGGGGCAGCTCGTCGATCCATCCCGCCTCGACGAGGGCGCGAAAGCCCCGATAGGCGCCGAGGAGGAGCGTTCCGTGGCCGAGGGGGACGACGACCGCCTCGGGCGCCGACCAGTCACGCTGCGCGGCGAGTTCGATGCCGAACGTGGCGGTGCCGGCGAAGAAGGCGGGGTTCCAGGCGTGGCTGGCGTACCAGGCGTCACCGTCCGACACGGCCCGCCGGCAGGCCGCCGCGACCGCCCCGCGGTCGCCCGCTATCTCCACTGCAGTCGCGCCGACCGCCTCGATGGCCCGGCGTTTGGCGTCCGGGATCGACGACGGAACGTAGATGTCGGCGTCGAGGCCCGCCCGGGCGGCGTACGTCGCGATGGCCGCGCCGGCGTTGCCCGAGGAGTCCTCGACCACCCGGTCGACACCGAGGGCGACCGCCCGGGAAATCACGGCCGCGGCGCCGCGATCCTTGAAACTGCCCGTGGGGGAGACGTACTCCAGTTTGAGCGACGCGTTCCAGGCGGGAGCGTCCAGAATCGGCGTGAACCCCTCGCCGAGCGTGACGTGGGGATCGATGGGGAGGAACGACTCGAACGCCCACAGGCCGCGTCGGGTGTCGAACGACGACAACGCGGGCGCCGGCCCGTCGGGACGGGGCGTCGACGCGAACTCCAGGGGCGCGCCACAGTGACACCGCCAGCGGTCGGCGTAGGTGCGACCACACTGCGGGCAGACGAGGTCGGCGGGAGCCATCAGTAGGTGTCGACGTTCTTGCCGACGGAACAGACGTACTCGCCGGTGGCCACCTGCGGGAGGCGGCGACTCCGCCAGAAGATTCCGTCGTTGTCGGCGGTGACGCGGGCTTTCAGCTCGCCGAAGGGGTCGGTGACCTCGAACAGCGTCTCGTCGGCCGCAACGCGGTCGCCGAGGTCGTGTTCGAATCGGACGAGACCGCCGACCGGCGAGCCGTACTGGTCGAACGCCTTCGCACGTGTCTGGGGATCGACCACGGGGTCGCCGTCGAGGAAATCGTAGCCGCGGAGAACGTTGAACACGCCCTCGACACCCGTGGCGATGCTCTCCTCGTCCCAGCCGACGGCGCCCCCGAGTTCGGGGTCGACCGCCGGCGTGCCGTCGGAGGGGGCGACGCGGGCGAGTTGACCGTCCGGCCCTTTCTGGTCGAGGACGTAGCCACAGCCGAACGTCTTCGCGAGTTCGAGACACTCGGAGTGAAGGCGGTGCCGACGGCCACACCGAACCCGCACCTCGTCGATCATCCGACTGGTCGACCCCTGGTGAAGGTCGAGGACGAGGTCGGCGTCCTGCGCGACCTCGTACGTAGCGGCGGCGATACGCTCGCTCGACGTGCCGTTCTCGTCGCCGGGATACGCCCGGTTCATCTTCGTGTCGTCGATGGGGTTGCGGTGTTCGGCCACCTGGAAGGCGTGGTAGTTGACGATGCCGACGGCGATCACCGTCCCCGCGAGTTCGTCGGGGTTGAGTTGCGGAACGACGCGCTGGACGACGCCGACGCCGTTGAGTTCGTCGCCGTCGCTGGCCGCCTGGATGTAGAGCGTCTTCCCATCGCGCGTGCCCTCGACGACGGCGACGGGGAGGCCGAAGGTGCTACCGTCGCGGGTCTCGCCGACCTCGAGACGGCCGGTGTCGACCGTCCCGGGCGATGCATCCGCGCTTCCCACCGAAGTCATTGTTCGACCCAGGAACTCGCCCCCTTTGAGCGATTCGGTCGGAGCCGGGCACCCCACGCCGACGCCCCGCCATTGGCGACCCCGACCGCCGGAACGATGGGGCTTTCATCGTCGACGCCCACGTCCGACCGTGAGCGACGACCGACCAACGCGGCCGCCGTCACGGGGCCTGGTGCAGGCCCTCCGGGTGCGACGCAACGCGACCGTCGGAATCCTCGCCGGCGCCGGCCTCGCCGTCCTCGTCTATCTCGTGCGCGTGTTCGAACTGATCGGGCCGGTGGCCGGCACGCAGCGATATCCGGTCGTCGGCCCCGAGGGGTGGTTTCTCCTGCTCGGATTCGTCCTCGCGTCGGCGACGGCGCTTCTCGTGACGACGATTCTGACGGTGGCGACCGCGTACCGACTCACCCGCCGACTTTAGGTCGGAGCTTCGTCGCCCGCCAGATCGGCGAGGCGGGACGCCCCCTCGCGGGTGCCCTTGGCGATGAGTACGTCGCCGCCGTGGACGGTCGTGTCGGGGCCGGGCGAGACGACCCAGTCGCCGTCGCCGCGGCGCACCGCGATGACGCGCATCCCCGTCTCGGTTTTCACCTTCAGTTCGCCGAGCGAGGCGTCGGCGAGGTGGCTGTCGGTGGCGACGGCGATCCGAACGATCACCTCGTCGGACTCCTCGACGGCGGCGGCGACGACCGGGTGCGTGTCCAGGCCCCGGAGGACGCCCTCGCTGATCTCCAGGGCGGCGTCGCTGATCACCTCGGTCGCACTCGCCAGATGCACCAGTCCTCGGAGCGAAATCGGGTCGTCGACCCGGCTGGCGGCGCGCAACACCCACGCCTCGAACCGGGATTTGAGGGCGTCCACCTCGGCTTCGAGTTCGACCACTTCCTCCGCGACGCCCTCGCTGTCGAACAGCACCGACCCGTAGGCCAGATCGACAGCGAGTTCGCTCATGTTTTTCATGAGGACGATGGAGTCGACCGCGCGGTGGAGGTCGTCGATCGTAGAGTCGACCGGTTCGGGCGGGACGTAGGCGTCGCCAGTCGCCGTTTCGTACACCGTCGACAGCCCCGACTCGGTGCCGCGGAGGAGGAGCACGTCGCCGGCTTCGAGCGTCGTGTTCCGGTCGGGGTTGAGAATCCACTCTCCGGCCCGCCGGATGGCGATGACTCGGACGCCCGTCACCGTCTCCAGATTGATGTCACCGAGAGCGTGACCGGCGTAGTCGGAGTCGGCACCGACCTGCCCGCGGACGACCGTCTCTACCGCCTCGGGGATGGCCGCCCGCATCGCCTCGGGCACCCCGATGTCCTCCAGCACCACCTTGGCGATGTCGCCCGCGGCGTCGCTGATCTTCTCGGCGGCGCCGACGACGCCGAGGACGGGCGCTAGCCCTTCGGCGTCCTCGGGACTGCGGGCGGCCATCAGGAGGCTCATCCGTGCTTGCAACTGCAACACGTCCATCCGCTCTTCGAGTTCGAGCACCTCCGCCGCCACCTCGTCGCTCCCGTGGAGCACCGCCGAGTACGACAGGTCGATGAGGAGTTCGGCCGTGTCCTTCATCTCGGCGAGAACAGCCTTCACGCTGAGCGGTTCGTACTCCACGTCCCCGGGATCCATACGTCTACTCGTGCCGCCGGGACGATAAAAAGTCCCCCGGCCGCCCGACGGGGGGAGCGCAAGAACGAAACGGCTGCGGACGGGCGACGGCACCGACGCGGCGGGCGGGATCTGCTCGGCGTGACGACCGCGGCGTTTTTCGTGACGATGGTCGCCCGCCTGGCGCCGAGCCCCCTGGTTCCCGACATCATCGACACCGTTCCTGTCTCGACAGGGACGGTCGGCATCGCGCTATCCGGGATGTGGGCCGCCTACGCCCTGTTCCAGTTTCCGGGCGGCATCATCGCCGACCGGATCGGCGAGCGCCGCGTGATCCTGCTGGCGATGGGTGGGATCGTCGGGACGAGTCTCTTGCTCGCGGCCGCGCCGACTATCTGCTCGTGCGTTCGCTCGGAAGCGGCGTGACCGGAACGCTCGCCGACCGCTCGGGCTGGTTGGCGGCGTACGGCCTCGTCGCGGCCCTATTGGCCGTCCCCGTCGGCCTCCTCGCGGTCAACCGGGCGTTCGGCATCGACGCCTGTACGACCGCGCCGGGCGTCCTGCGCCCGTCGGACGCGAAGCTGACGCACGCGGCGTGTCGAGACGGATTCCGCGGGAAAGTTTAACCCCCCCGAGGCCGTAGTGGCCCGCGTTCGATGGCCATCGACCCCCGAAACTACGACCTCGACGAACTCCGGGCGGCCAGCGGCGCGCCGACGGTTGGCGAGGACGGGACGATGGACGAGTGGCCAGGGGAGGTGACGCGCGACGAACGGCGTGAGTCGGCGCTGGGAACGGGAACGGGAACGGGAACGGGAACGGGAACGGGAACGGGAACGGGAACGGGAACG
>JBDGTP010000003.1:53348-63276 GCA_042216725.1 Haloplanus sp. | reverse complement strand
GAGGCGTCGGCGGAACGCCCCGCGGCCGCCGCCGCGTTCGAAGCGTCGGTGACCCGTGACATCGTGGCACTGGATCACGGCGCTGCCGACATCGAGCGGCCGTATCTCCGCTCGCTCCCCGCCGCACTGACCGCCGAGGCGCTGATCTTCGAGTGGCTGGAGTTCCTGCTGCTCCAGGCGGGACGCGAGTCGGTGGCCGACGCGCTCGACTTCTACGAGTCGGTGGGGTGGCTCGGCACCGACGCCGCGCAGTCCCTCGACGCCTACCTCTCCGGGCTCGACGACCCCCGGGCCAACGACGACAACGACCTCGACGCCGACGATCACCGGGTGAGCCTCCACTACGTCGCGCGTCTGGCCTCGCTGTGCGAGTGAGCGGGTCGACGGCGGGAGTGATTATTTACCATCCCCCTGTGTACCGCCGGCCGTATGAGCGAATCCGACGCTGACGCGGAGAGTGAGGACGACGACGCGGGCGGCGCGCCGACGCCCATCGGCGTGAAACTCGGGAGCACGCGAACGGTCATCGCGATTCCCGACGACGATGGCGATCTGCGGACGATCAAGACGCTGACCTGCCTCGCCACCTACGAGGATGTGATCACGGGGGAAGAACGGGTGCTCTACGGGGCGGAAGCGGCGACGGAGTATCCCGACCGGGTGCGGTACACGCTCCGGTCGGGGCTCCCCGAGGACGAGGAGGGCGCGGAACTGACGGCGACGTTTTTCGAGTCGGTGATCGAGGCAAACGACGTGCCAGAGGACAGCGCCGTCGTCTACGCCATTCCGACCATCGAGAACGAACGTGGGCTGGAGAACCTCCAGTCGGTCATCGAAGGGAGTTCCATCGGCGAGGCGCTCGTCCGAAGCTACCCCGAGTCGCTGTGTGGGTCGGTGCCCGCACTCGGTGACGACCTGGAGGCCGTCGAGGACATCTTCGTGACGGTGAACCTGGGGTCGACGAACCTCGAAGCCTCGGCCTACCGGCGCGGCGAACAGCTCGTCCCCTTCACGACGGGGGCGGTCACCGGCAACGAAGTGGATCGGATGATCGCCAACTACGTCGAGGAGGAAACCCAGGGACGGGTGAACATCGACACCACGACCGCCCGCGAGTACAAGGAGGAACACGCCGACTTCGAGGCCTTCGAGCCGTTCACGGACGTGATCCAGCAACCGGGCGGTGGCTCCCACGAGTTCACCATCGAGCGGAGCGTCATGGACGCCGTCGACGAGTACGTCGACGAAGCGGTCGACGAGGTGGCCAACGCCTTCCTGCCGGAACTCGCCAACGACCACATCAAGGTCTACCAGCTGGCGCTCGACCGCCCCATCGTTCTCACGGGCGGCATGGCGTGCATCCCGGGAATCGTCGAGGAGTTCGAGGAGCGCTTGAGCGAGGAACTCCAGCGCGACGTGGAGGCGGTGGCCCCCGAACAGCCCGAACTGTCGGCCGCCGTCGGCGCCCAGCGCATCGCCCGTCGGCTGGTCGACGCCGACGCGTACTGAGCGGACGCCGGATCGGAACGCCTGCTCCCTCGTGGCGGGGCGCTCGGCTACCTGCTCGGGAGCTTCGACCGCGGGGGAGCGCTGTCGACCGAGCCCGCCGAATCCCCCGAGTAGTGGAACCGACGGCGCTTTCAGCCACCCGCGTCAGTCGGACGGTATGAAACAGGCAATCGTCGCACGAACCGACCTCGGGATGGGCCAGGGGAAACTCGCTGCACAGGTCGCCCACGCCTCGCTGTCGGCGTACGAAGACGCCGACGACCGCACCCGGCGGGCGTGGAAGGGCGAGGGACAAAAGAAGGTGGTCTTGAAGGCGAGCGGCGAGTCGGCGCTGTTCGAGTTGGCCGACGCGGCCGAGCGGGCAGGCCTCCCCCACGCCATCATCCGCGACGCCGGTCACACCCAGTTGGAGCCGGGGACGGTGACGACGCTGGCCGTCGGCCCCGCAGAGGACGATGTCGTCGACCGCGTCACCGGCGACCTTTCGCTGTACTGATCGGACGGAGCGCCGCGACGACAACCCCTAAGTGCCGCGTCGGCGACGGCGACGTATGTCACTCGTCGCTGCGGCCGTGGCCGGGGGGACGCTCGGCGCCCGTCACGCCCTCGAAGCCGACCACCTCGCAGCGGTGGCGACGCTGGTCGAGGGCGACGGGGCGACGACCGGCACGGACGCGCCGCCGTGGCCGGGCCTCGTCGGCGCGTCCTGGGGCGTCGGCCACACCCTCCCCATCGCCGCCCTCGGTCTCGCCGTTCTCGGCTTGGGGGTCAGGCTCCCCGATTCGATCACCACCCTGTTCGAGGGGCTCGTGGGCCTCGTGCTCGCCGTCCTGGGTGCCCGGATGCTCGCGACGGCCCTCGGCTGGCGTGACCACAGCCACGACGGGCGGTCGCTCCACACGCATCTCCGGATCGGTCGCCTGTCCCTCGGCGGGAGCCACACCCACCTGCACGGCGACTCGGTACTCGTGGGCGCCCTCCACGGCGTTGCGGGGAGCGGCGTGATCGTGATCGCACTCGTCTCCGCCGCGCCCGACCTCCCGACGGCAACGTCGTTTCTGGGCGCCTTCGCCGGGTGTTCGACCCTGACGATGGCGGCGGTGTCGGCGCTGTGGGATCGGACGCTCGCGACAGGCGGTCGACGGTCGCTCCGGGGGGTCGCTGGCGCCGTCGGCGTCGGTGTCGGGCTGCTGTTGTTGGTCGAGAGTGCGGGCGTCGTCCTCTGATCGCCGAGCCATCAACAGGTACAAGCCGCCCGACGTCTCACCCGTCGGCGGGTCGAATCCGAAGGAACTCCCCGATGCACGAAGCACACCCACTGGAACGGCAGGTCGGCATCGACTACTACGTGAGCGACGACCCTGGCGTCGGCGGGCATCTCCGCGAGACGCCCGCCGATTTCCGGGTGCGGGAACTCGAAACCGTCGACCCCGAGCCACTGTCCGCCGACCCGTCGGCGTATCCCCATCTGCTCGTTCGGGCGACGCTCACCAACTGGGACACCAACGACTTCGTCGGGGCACTCTCGGACGCCCTCGGGATGAGTCGCGAACGGGTGTCGTGGGCCGGCACCAAGGACAAACACGCGATCACCACGCAACTGTTCTCCATCCGCGGGGTGGCGCCGACCGACCTGCCGGATCTCGGCGGGGTGGAGATGGAGGCGGTCGGCCGGATCGGCCGCAACCTGGAGTTCGGTGACCTCGCGGGCAACGCCTTCGAGATTCGAGTGCGCGACCCCGAACGCCCGGAACGTGTCGACACCATCACCGAGACGCTGGCCGAGTTCGGCGGCGGGCGGGTCGCCGTGCCGAACCTGTTCGGGCACCAGCGGTTCGGCAGTCAGCGACCCATCACCCACGAGGTGGGTCTCCACGTCATCCGCGAGGAGTGGCGGGCGGCGGTACTCACCTACGTGGGTAGTCCCGCGGAGACGGAGCCGGAACGCACCCGCGAGGCCCGGGCGACGGTCGAGGACGTGGCAGCGAGCGACGATCCGGACTGGCAGGCGGCGCTGGACGCGATGCCCGGGCACCTCGGCTACGAGCGGTCGATGCTCCACACCCTCGTCGAGAACGGCGGGCGGGAGCCAGCGGACTTCCGCGCCGCCCTGGAGACCGTTCCGTGGAACCTCCAGCGCCTCTTCGTCAACGCGGCACAGTCCTACGCGTTCAACCGCATGCTCTCCGAGCGCCTGCGTCGTGGTCTCCCGTTCGACCGCCCGGTCGTCGGCGACGTGGTGTGTTTCGCCGACTCGGACGCCCCCGACGACCTGTCGCTTCCGGACACCGACCGCCTCCAGCGCGTGACCGAGTCGCGCGTGGACGTGGTGACCCGACACTGTGAGCGCGGGCGTGCGTTCGTCACCGCCCCGCTGATCGGCACGGAGACGGCGCTCGGCGGGGGCGCGCCCGGCGATATCGAACGCGCGGTGCTCGACGACCTCGACCTCGACCCGTCGGCGTTCGACCTCCCGGGCAACTTCGATTCGACGGGCACCCGCCGGGCCGTCCTCGTCGGCACGGATCTGGCGGTCGAGCGCGACCCACTCACCCTCTCGTTTTCGCTCCCGCGAGGGTCGTACGCGACCGCCGTCCTCCGGGAGTTCCTGCAGGTCGACCCGCAGGAACTGTGAGTCACGAGGAGGCGGTCGCCTCGTCCGCACCACTCCCGTCGCGTGCGGGGTCGTCGGAACCGGGAAGGCCGTACCCCAGTGCGAAGAGGGGCAGGCCGACGACGGCGCCGACGATTCCCCCGGCGACGCCGAGAGCGACGCCGAGGAAGTAGAGCGTCCCCCCCTGTGAGAGGATGGGAAACGTCGTGACGAGGACGAGCGCGAAGGTTCCGGCGGCGGCCGCCAGCCCGCGACGCACCCGGGAGTGGGCGGCGGCGTAGCCGACGAGCGTGATGGCGTAGACGGGAAGCGCCGGCAGGGTCGACCGGACGACTGCGGCGTCGCCGTGGACGGTGAGGTCACCGACCGACAGGGCACGGAGGCCGAATCCGACGACGAGGGCGACGGCGAACGCGGCGACGACGAGGCCGGCGAGACGAGCGAAAGAGAGCCTGTTGCGGATGTCGGGCACCGCGAGCGCACTCCCGAGGCCGATCAGGCCAGCGGCGCCGGCGACGAGTGACGGCGTCGATCCGGCGACGACGAAACCGGCGTAGAGCGGGTGGAGGAGGGCGACGACGCCGAGGCCGACGACGGCGAGGGCGCGCCAGTCGGGCGTCGGCGTGGCGGTGTCGAGGCCGGCGGCCGGCGCGGCCCACGCGAGCACCCGCACCCCGCCCGCGAACACGAGCGTCGGAATCGTGACCAGAACGAGGAGGTTGCGTCCGACGACCGACCCGAGGGGGATGGCGATGGCGACGAGACTCCACACCGGGCCGAGGGGCGATCCCTCGGGGACGAGCGTCACGAACGGCCCGTCACCCTCGCTCTCGAAGGCGGTGGCCGTCATCCGGCGACCCGAGTCCGACACGTCGGCGCCGGGGAGGCCGTGTTCGACGACCATGCCCTCGGGCGCGACGAGCGTCAGGCGGTCGGCGCCGAGGCCAGTGTAGACCCGCAGACCGGGGTCGTCGCGGAAGTAGTCGACCCGGAGGACGCCGCCGGGTGCGTCGGTCGCGGCGTCGGGGGTGCGATACCGCAGTCGGACGGTGTCGCCGTCGACGCTCGTCGACAGCACGCGGCCGTCGTGGATGGCGACCACTTCCTCGGCGACGGAGCGACGCAGCGTCTCGTTGCGGCGGAAGGCCGCGGCCGCGGAGGCATTCAGGCGATTCTCGACGATCCAGGTCGCCGTCCCGTTCCGGTGGACGCGCATCGTGGCGGTGCTGTGTTCGATGCGAACGTCGACGCCGTGACCGTAGGCGGCGGAGACGAAACTCCGGTCGCAGGGCTCGCAGACGGCGATGGGACGGGGACTGGCGGTGACCGATCCAGCGGCGGCACCGGCGAGGAGGGTGCCGACGAGGAGGGTTCCGAGAAGGGCACGCGAGAGGACTGATCGGGGAACCATACGCGAGGGTGTGTCGGCTCGACAATGGGTGTTGTGCCGGGAACCGAAGGACGGACTTATCCGGCACGGCCGCCTGCGACCGGATATGGAGTGTCGGCGGTGCGGGTCCCCGTTAGACCGGCCGGGTGACTACTGTCTCGTCTGTCACACCCGCAACTGCGACGCCGTCGTCCTCGACGTCGACGTGGATCGTGCCCGCCTGACCATGCTCGACGACGAGGAAGTGCTGGGGGAGACGGCGATCACCACGCGGCCGGAGTCCGGCGAGCGAACGCGGGTCGTCGAACGGCGCAACTTTGCCGGACGGATCGCCGACGAGATCCGGCGCAAACGGCCGGAAACGGTGTTTGCGGCGGGCGACCGCGAGATCATCCGCAAGGTTCGCGCGGCGACACAGTACGAGTTCTATCGCGTCGCCGGCGACGACCCCGTGGCTTCGGTACTCGACCGCCGGGGCGAACGCGCCCTGGAGGTGGTGGAGACGCCGCCGAAGGAGAAACTCGGCGGGCGCCACACGACGCTGATCGGCGGGCGCACCGGGCGCCGGGCCATCTCGACGGTGGCGGAACACCCGCACGTCAAGAAAATCGTCCCCGGCCCCATCGATGCCGGGGGGAAGGGGTCGCAGTCGGGACTGCGAGCGAAGGTGACGCGGGCCGACGGCAACGGTAACGTGCGCCTCCTCCTGCGCGACGGGTCGAGTGTGCAGGAGAACCGCATCGTCACGACGGCGATGAACCGCGAGACGGGGGAGCGCGTTCGGGACGACCTCAACGACGCGTTGGCGGCGGCGGATCTGCAGTAAGGGAGCCGAAACTCGCAGGGTTTATCCGTTCCCTGCCGGTACTAATCGGTACTATGGCCGAGAACCAGGCACGCAGTACCGGGAGCGCGGGCCGATTCGGCGCGCGATACGGGCGTGTCGCCCGCCGGCGCGTCAAGGAAATCGAGAGTGACATGCAGAACGCGACGCTCGACGGGGACAGCGTCACCCGAATCGGGACGGGCGTCTGGAAAAACGAGGAGACGGGCGAAGTGTTCACGGGCGGGGCGTACCGGCCCGAGACGCCCGGCGGTCGCACCGTTCGACGGTCGATCCGCGCGGCGCTCGCAACCGACGAAGACGACGAGTAACGCCCATGAGCTACAAGTGTTCCCGGTGTAAGCGCGATGTCGAACTCGACGAGTACGGCGGGGTTCGGTGTCCGTACTGCGGCCACCGGGTGCTCCTGAAGGAGCGCGCCCCGACGGTCAAGGAAGTCAACGTCGAGTAACGACGTGGTCGAGGCATCGACCGGCGACGACTCGGGCGCGCCACACCATCTCTCCCTCCGTTTCGACTACGACACCGAGCGGTGCGCCCGGATCGTCGAGCGAAGCGTCGGGGTCGAGGTGGGCGAAATCGACGACGCCCGGTCGGCGGCACGGGTCGAGCGCGACGGAGAGACGGTACACGTGCGGATCGAAGCGGCCGACCTCGTCGCCCTCCGAGCGGGGACGAACACCTGGGTGCGGTTACTGGACGTGGCGGAGTCAGTCGCGTCGGTGGCCGAGCGGTAGCGTCACGGAAATACGGGGCTTTTTCACTCCGGGACTCGACCGTCCATCCATGCAAGGAAATCTGCCGCCGGAAGCCCAGGAGAAACTCGAAGAACTGCAGGATCTTCAGGAGACGGCCCAGCAGGTCGCTGCGCAGAAACAGCAGGCCGAAACCACGCTCAACGAGTCCCAGACGGCGCTCGACGCCCTCGACGACATCGAGGAGGACACCGTCATGTACCGAGAGGTCGGCGAACTCCTCGTCGAGACGGACTACGAAGACGCCCACGACGACCTCGAGGAGAAAGTCGAGAGCCTGGAAGTTCGCGTCGAGCAGTTGAGCAAGCAAGAAGAGCGCGTGCGCGAGCAGTTCGAGTCGCTCCAGCAGGAACTCCAGCAGATGCTGCAGGGTGGCGCGGGCGGCGCGGGCGGCGGCCCGATGGGTCCGGGCGGGGCCGGCGGCGCGTAAGGCCGTGGCCGACAGCGAACCGGACGACGAAACCGTCGTGCGGACGGCGGCCGAGGCCGCCGAAGGCGTGGTCTTCTCACAGTACCGCCAGTCGACGGTTCGCGATCTGGACGTGACGGTCACGTTCGAGGAAGGCGTCCTCGACGTGGACGTGTATCTGAACGTCCCCGAGGACGCGGAGCCGGAGCCGGAAGCCGTGGCCGACGAGGCCGCACGGACGGCACGGGACGCCGTCGACGACCTCTTCGAGGCCGGCGACGGCGCGTAACCCCGCCGGCCGCGGGCGACCGTGTCGGCGATCAGCACCGCCGGCCGGGGTGGCTGGATGCCGAAACCCCGGTCGGGGTGGCGCTTCACGACGTGGAACTCGACAGCGAGACGGGACTAGCCGTCGGCAGCGGGGGTGCCGTCTTCCGCCGCGGCGCCGAGGGCCGGACGCGGGAAGCCACGCCCAGCGGGGCGACCCTGAAGGTCGCCGTCGACGTGGACGACCGGGGGGAAGTCACCGTCGGCACGGACGGCACCGTCCTCGAACGGTAGTCGCCCGGCGGCGTGTCCGTCCGAGCGGGCAAGGTACTTCCGTAGCGCCTCCTAACGGGGGGTATGCGAAAGCGAGTATCCGTCGGGTTCGCGGTACTGATCGTTCTGGCGGCGGTCGCCCCGGCAGCCACAGCGGGCAGCGCGCCGGCGGCCGTCGACGGGGAGCCATCGGGGATGGCGCCGAGTGACGGCGACGACCGGGCGGTCGCGACCCAGTACGCCGACCCCGAGGTCGACGAGGTGGGGTGGGAAGGTGGCTACTGGCACGACGAACCGATCAGCGTCAACCAGTCCGACGGGCTCTCGGACGCGGAACTCGACGCGTACGTGAGTCGGGCGATGGCACGGGTCGAGTACCTGCGTGAACGGGAGTTCTCGTCGGACGTCCCGGTCGAAATCCTCTCGCGCGAGGAGTTCCAGGGTCGGCGAGGCCAGAACGCGTCGAGCAACGCCTCGTTCGACAACTGGAATGACCAGGTCTGGGAGGCACTGTTCGTGATCGGTGAGAAGCAGGGGGCGAACTCCCAACTCCAGAGCGCGACCGGGCAGACGACGGCGGGCTTTTACGCCCCTGCCGACGACCGCATCCGGATCATCACCGATACGCCGGAGAGCCCGACTATCGACAACGCGACGCTGGTACACGAACTCGTCCACGCCCTCCAGGATCAGCACGGAAACCTCGGCGATCGGATCAGCAGTACGGAGACACAGGACGCCGGCCTCGCGGTCGACGGCGTCGTTGAGGGGGAGGCCAACTACATCGAGACGCAGTACACCCAGCGGTGTAGCGCCGAGTGGGACTGCGTGTCGACGCCGAGCGGCGACTCGTCGTCCGGAAGCCCGCCGAACCTCGGCATCCTGTTGACGCTCCTCCAGCCCTACTCCGACGGGCCGGTGTACGTCGACTGGCTTCGCGAGCGCGGCGGCTGGGACGCCGTCGACGCCGCCTTCGCCGACCCGCCGGAGTCGTCCGAGCAGGTCATCCACCGGGTCAGGGAGAAACCGACGCCCATCGAGTACGAGAACCGCGCCAGAAACGGCTGGGAGATGTTCCCCCAACAGGGTGAGAACGGGTCGGACACGGTCGGCGAAGCGTCGATGTACGTGATGTTCTGGTACCAGGCGCGAACGGCCGGCGCCGACACCGTGTCGCCCCGCTCCGTCCTGCAAACCTCCAGCCCGCTCGACATGTACAACTACGACGCGAAGCCGTCGGCTGGCTGGGGGAACGACCGCGTGTTCCCGTATCACAAGGGAACGGGAAGTGGTGCCAAATACGGCTACGTCTGGGTGACCGAGTGGGACAGCGAGCGCGACGCCACGCAGTTCGTCGAGGCCTACCGCGCCATCCTCGACGCCCACGGGGCGACCCAGGAGGCGTCGGGGACGTACGTGATCCCGGACGGCGAGTTCGCGGATGCCTTCCGCATCGAGCGTGACGGAACCCGCGTCACGATCGTCAACGGGCCGACGACCGAATCACTCGACGACATCCGCCCGGCGGCGACCTCGGACACGAACGAAGAGGGGTCGAGCGGGAACGACTCCACCGCCACCGCAACCGGCTCGACCGGGCTCGAAGCGCCGGGGTTCGGCCCTCTGACGGCCATCCTCGCGGTGCTCGCTGCCGTCGCGGGTGCGCTGGCACGGCGGCGGGACTGACGCCGACGGCACGCTTTTTACGCGGCGTCGCCGACACCGACGACATGCGCGTCCACCTCGCCGTGGCGCTTCTGGTCGTCCTCGCAGGCTGTGGGGGGACGGTCGGGACGGGCGACGGCGGGACATCGACGGCGACTGCTACGCCGACGGCGACTGCTACGCCGACGGCGACTGCTACGCC
>JBDGTP010000003.1:39351-53248 GCA_042216725.1 Haloplanus sp. | reverse complement strand
CGACGGCGACTGCTACGCCGACGGCGACTGCTACGCCGACGGCGACTGCTACGCCAGCGACGACTGCTACGCCAGCGACGACATCCGGCCACGGCGGCTTCGCCGACCCCGCGGCCGACCGCCTCGGATGGGAGGCGGGCTACTGGTACGACGAGACGCTCGACGTGAACGCCTCGGACGGCCTGAACGGGAGCGAACGGCCGGCGGTCGTCGCCCGGACGATGGCGCGGGTCGAGCGCCTCCGGGGCCTGGAGTTCGAGTCGACGGTGCCCGTCGCGGTGGTGTCGCGGTCGACCTACCGCGCCGACGAGAACGTGACGGCGACGGCCTGGGACGAACAGGTGTGGGAGGCGTTGTTACTCGTCGGCGAGGATCGAACCGTCGACGCCGTCTTCGAGTCGTTCTACGGCGCCTCTGTGCAGGGGTCGTACGTGCCGAGCGAGAACCGAATCGTCGTGGTGAGCGACGCGTCGGCGCCGACGGTCGACCGTCGGACGCTCGCACACGAACTCGTCCACGCCCTCCAGGATCAGCACTTCGGCTTCGACCGTGGGAACCTGACTCGCGACGAACGACTGGCACGGGAGGGGGTGATCGAAGGCGACGCCGGCTACGTCGAGGATCTGTACGAACGGCGGTGCCGGGCGAACTGGTCGTGTCTGTCCCGGCCCTCGGGCGGGCCGGGCGCGAGCCTCGACGGGAACATGGGCGTCTACGTCGCGGCCTACCAGCCCTACAGCGACGGCCCGGCGTTCGTCCACCGCCTCCGCCAGCGGGGCGGGTGGGCGGCCGTCAACGCCGCCTACGCCGCCCCGCCGACCAGCGCCGCACAGGTGATCCACCCCGAACGGTATCCGAACTGGTCGGCGACCGACGTGCGAATCCGGGATCGCTCGGCCGACGACTGGCACCAGTTCGACCGCTCGCCCGCCGGCACGACGGTCGGCGAGGCGTCCCTGTTCGCCACCATCTGGGCGAACGGCGAAGTCGAGGTGTTCCATCTGCAGCGACCGACCCGTCCGCACCGCGCCTACAACTACACACATCCGACGACGACGGGGTGGGTGGGTGACCGCCTCGTTCCCTATCGGAGCGAGGACGGGCGCTACGGCTACGTCTTCCGCACCGAGTGGGCGACGACGGGTGACGCCGCGGCATTCGCCATCGCCTACCGGCGCCTCCTCCGAACGCGCCGCGGGGCGGAACGCCGGGCGGGCGACGTGCTGGTGGTGCCGGCGGGGCCGTACACCGACGCGTTCCGCGTCAGGCAGAACGGCACGACCGTGACGGTCGTGAATGCGCCGACGGTCAAGGCGCTCGATGCGGTACACGGCGCGTGAGAGACAGCGTATCTCCGCCCGCATGAAGACGAATCCTCTTCGACCGCGGCGACCGAACGAATGGATTTTTCACTACCGGGAGCGAAGCCGCGTCCGATGCCACCGTTCGACATCGTCGACCCCGAGGCCATCCACGAGGGGTCGGCGACCGACGCATACTTCCACCGGACGGAGACGACGCTCCGACACGCCGGCCGGAACCCGACGGTCGTCGCGGAGGTGACGGCCGATCAGTTCCCCGACGGCGACTTCGAACTGCTCGCGGGCGTGAAAGACGCCGCGGCTCTCCTCGCGGGGCGCGACGTGGACGTGGACGCCATCCGCGAGGGGCGCCTGTTCGACGGCGGGCCCGTCCTCCGGATCGAGGGGCCGTATCTGTCGTTCGCTCGACTCGAAACGTCACTGCTGGGATTTCTCTCCCACGCGAGCGGTATCGCGACGGCGGCGCTAGAGGCGCGTTGCGCCGCCCCGGAGTCGACGGTGCTCTCGTTTGGCGCACGCCACGTCCACCCGTCCATCGCGGCGGTCGTCGAGCGAAGCGCGTTGCTCGCGGGACTCGACGGCTTCTCCCACGTCGCCGCGGGCGAGGTGCTCGGCCGGGAGCCCGGCGGGACGATGCCCCACGCGCTGCTCATCTGTTTCGGGCGCGGGAATCAGGAGGCGGCGTGGCAGGCCTTCGACGACGCAGTCGGCCCCGAGGTGCCGCGTGTAGCGCTGTGTGACACCTACAGCGACGAAGTCGACGAGGTGCTCCGGGCAGTGGAGACGCTCGGTGACGACCTCGACAGCGTCCGTATCGACACCACGGGGTCGCGCCGGGGGAACTTCCGGCACATCCTCGAAGAGATCCGGTGGGAACTCGACGCCCGCGGATTCGAGGACGTGGATCTGTTCGCGAGCGGGGGCCTCGACCCGATGCAACTGCGCGCTCTGCGGGACGTGGCCGACGGGTTCGGCGTCGGCGGCCACGTCTCCAACGCCGACCCGGTGGACTTCGCGCTCGACATCGTCGAGGTGGACGGCGAACCCGCTGCCAAGCGGGGGAAGCTCTCGGGGACGAAACAGGTCTACCGGACGCCGGACGGTGGCCACCACGTCGGCCTCGCGGATCGTGAGGGGCCAAGCGACGGCGAACCGTTGCTCGAACCGCTGATCCGTGACGGCGAACTCGTGCGGGAGTTCGACCTCGACGCGGCGGCGGAGCGGGCGCTGACCGACGCCGAGGCTGTCGGGTTCTGCGAGGGAACGGCGTGCCGTCGTAACCTATAGCTGTTCGACGCTGCCGCCGCCGGGGCGCTCGCGGAAGACCTGCCCTTCGAAAAGCGTAATCATGGTGTCGTCGTCCTGCCAGGCGAGCGGCGAGAGCCCGGCTTTCCGGCAGGCGTGGGTGAGGAACTGTTCTTCGTTCCAGTCGTTTTCGACCGGAAGCGTGGGGTACATCCAGGCGTGCTGGCCGTCGGCGTCGATGGCGATGCCGTGTGTGCCGAGTTCGAGGTCGGCCAGCGGATCGTTGGTGAGGACGTGATTACAGACGACACAGATGGAGATGTTGAGGCTCTGGAGTTCGGGCGGTTCGATCTCCGAGCCACAGGAGTCGTCGGATGCGGCGGTGATGGCCGCGTCGACGATGGCGTGGCCGAGCTGATCGGAGCCGCGATACGCGCCGGCACACCCGCGCAGGCGTCCCCGGCCCCGAGTGGAGGTGATCCGGACGAACGCCCCCGTTCGCGCGTAGAACGCATCGCGCATGCTTCCCGGTTGTTCTCGCTGGCCCTGGAGGACGTACCCCTCGACGGCTTCACGAGCCAGTTCGACCGCTCGGGCTCCGTCTTCGTAAGAAAGGCGAACCGTCTGCGCCTCGGACATACGCCGTACCTTGCTCCGAACCGACTTGAACCCTTCCTTTCCGCGGGGCAGAATCGTGATGAATTCGCCCGAGGGATCGAACGGCTTATTCGACCGCCCGACCTAGGAACGCGTGGCAGAGAGAGCCCGGCCCCCGTGCCGCGAGGCATGAGGAAAGTCCCCCCACCGTCCGGACAGGTGACCGGGCGCAAGCCCGGAGTCGGAGACGGCTGGCTCTGGAACAGAAACGAGACCACTCGGCCCGACCAATGAGGTGTGCGAACCCGAGCGCAAGCGAGGGGAGTTGACCCACCGAGGGCAGGGAGACACGACGTGTCTCCGAACTGCGAGCGGCGTCAGCCGCGAGGCGCCACGCGCCTCGATAGCGAGCGGCGTCAGCCGCGAGGCGCCACGCGCCTCGCCGACGGCCGAGAACGGATGGAACGGCGAATCCTCACCGGTGCAAGTCCGCCTCGTCAAGGTAGTCCGGACGCGGAGGTGGACGCTCAGCCGAATGCCGGGTCGAACAGAAGGGGGCTTACTCCTCTCAGCCGCGTTTCACGCCGATAGCCGCCGCTGTGCGTCGCCACGCTCCGCCTAGAGCCACTGGGTCAGTCCCGGGTAGTCGGCGATCAGGCCGTCTGCGCCCGCGTCGACCGCCGCGCGCGCCTCGAACCAGGTGCGGATCGTCCAGACGTTGACCGTGCGCTCCCGGGGAACTGACGCCGCCTCGCGCACCGCCGTCAGCGACGGATGGATCGCGTCGGCGTCGTAGCGTGCGGCGAGTTCCCGCCCGACCGTCAGGTCACGACAGAGGGGTGCGAGCGGACGGGTCGACGTGTACTCCCGCACCGCCGCGAGCGCCCCCTCACAGAACGAGGAGAGGCGCGCTTCGCGGCCGTCGGCGTCGAGGGCGTCGCAGACGCGGTTCACGAACGGCTGCCAGCGGTCGCGGGCCGCCGCGCGGTCGGCGGTCGGGACGACCCCGCGCCGAACGACGGCCGACGCGGGACGCTTGAGTTCCACGTCGAGCGGAACCGACGTGGCGTCGAGGAGGCGGTCGAGCGTCGGAATCGGCTCGCCGCTCCCGCGCACTGTGGCGGCCGTCACCGTCTCGGGCGGCAGGTCACGGATCGCCCCCGTTCCGTCGGTGATCCCGCGGCTCTTGCCGGCGGCGGCCTGTGGCCGTCCACTCGAGGAACGGTGCCCGCCGCTGTCGAGACGAGCGTCGTGGAAGACGACCGGCGTGCCGTCCGCGCAGGCGACGACGTCGATTTCGACGCTGTCGGCGCGGTCGGCGGCCGCCCGGACGGCCGCCACCGTGTTCTCGGGGTTGACCCCTGCGAACCCGCGGTGGGCGACGACTGTGGGCGTCATGCGTCGTCGAAGCCGTCCTCCCACCGGAAGACGCCGTCACGCTGGATCGTCTCGCCGTCGACGACGAGGCGCGAGCCCTCGCCCATTCGGGTGATGAGGTCGACGTGGATGGCGCTCTCGGTGCCCGCCTCGTCGTCCGGGAGACAGGCATCGTAGGCGCGGCCGAGGGCGAGATGCACCGTGCCGGCCATCTTCTCGTCGAAAAGAGTGGAGTCGGTCGGCCGTGTGATGCCACGATTCATGCCGACACCGAGTTCCCCCGGACGGCGCGCGCCGTCGTCGGTGTCGAGCAGGTCAGCCAGCGCCGCCTCGCCCTCGGCGGCCGCGAAGTCGGTCACGGTGCCGTCCTCGAAGACGAGGCGGGCGTCCCGGAGCCGACGCCCCCGGACGGTGATCGGCACGTCGAACGTCACCTCGCCGTCGGCGCCGGCGGGTGCGGTGAACACCTCGCCGCTGGGGAGGTTGTGAGAGTCGTAGACGACGGACGCGGCGCTGTTCACGGCGGTGCGGTTCGCGATGGAGAGCGTGAGATCCGTGCCCGCACCGACGAGTCGCACCTCGCTTCCGGCGTCGAAGACGTCTTTCAACTGTTCCATCTCGTCGGCGAGCGACGCCCAGTCCCGGAGGACGGCGTCGTAGACGAAGTCGCGGTAGGCCTCGTAGGACATTCCGGCGGCCTGCGCGAGCGACCGCGTAGGGTGGACGGTCGACACCCAGTCGGTGGTCATGCGCGCCTCGCGGGCCTCTTCACGGGCGCGGGCGTGGGCGCTCTGAACGTCACCGGCCACGTCGGCGGTGGCCGCGGTGTTGCGGCCGCCGCCGAGCGAGAGAGACACGTCGGCGTGGTCGTAGAGGGCGCGTTCGGCCTCGGCGGGGGCGAAGTCACCGTCGTGGGCGCGGAGGTAGGCCCGTGTCACCTCGTCGGAACCGTACGTGGCCAGCAGGTTCGCCCCCCGGTCGCCGAGTTCGGCGGCGACGGCGACGGCGAGGTCGTGGGCGCCCTCGGCGACGCGTAGCACCACGTCGTCGTCGGGGTCGACCCGGGCGCTCCAGTCGACGAGGGTCTCGGCGTGGGCACGAGTGCGGTCGTCCATGGCGGTGGATGTCGGGCGGGGGTGAAAAGGCCGCCGGGCGTCGGCGTCGGCGTCAGTGCCGCCTCAGTCCCGGTCGGCGTCGAGCAGTGCCGCCAGATCGGGGTTCCAGGCGAGTAGCGCCACGAGTGCGCCGACCGACAGGAGGCCGAGGCTGACGAACTGCATCGGGGCGAGGAGAGGGAAGTCGAACTCGGGGCCGAGGAGGTGAAAGACGACGCCGGGGACGGCCGCGAGCGCCGCCGTGCCCGGTGAGCGTTCGCCTCGGGGCACGCGTGACCCGACCCACCCGAGGACGAGTCCGTAGACGACGAACGGGAGTTCGTACAGCCAGTACACGAACGGGAAGCCGCCGGCGGCGTACGTGGTGAGCCGGTAGGACTGCCCCTCGTAGACCACCACGTACAGACCGTAGCCGGGTTCGGTGTAGTCGGAGTACGCGAAGTCGTCGGGGAAGTCCTCGCGGCCGTAGACGACGTGGGTTCCGTCCGGGGATTCGATGGCGCGTCGAACCGCCGTCTGCGCGGCCGGGGAGAGCGTCCGGTACTGACGAACCGGAACGTCGGCGTCGACCTGCGACTCCTCGACGCGTTCGGCGGAGAAAGAGGCCTGTTCGCCCCAGTCGGCCATCGTGGTCGGTGCCCCGACGAGCGAGAGGGCGACGAGCATGGCAAAGAGTGTCGACAGCTCTCGTCGGTACATATGGCGACCAGTTCGGCCCGCCGGGAAGTGTTTTCTGGGTGATTGCTTCGGCGGCGTAGCCGCGTCCGGGCGAGAGGCGGCGAACCACAACCACAACCACAACCACTACCTCCCGGCACGCCGGAGTCGGGAGCATGCAACTGGGTGTCGTCGGACTGGGGCGAATGGGACAGATCGTCGTCGAGCGAACGCTCGCGGCCGGGCACGACGTCGTCGCGTTCGACATCGACGAGACGGCGGTAGCGACGGCTGCCGACGCGGGCGCGGAACCGGCCGACTCGCTCGCCGGCCTCGTGGAGCGACTGGGCGAAGAGAAACGGATCTGGCTGATGGTGCCCGCGGGCGACGCCGTCGACGCCGCGCTCGACGACCTCGAACCGCACCTGTCCGCCGAGGACGTGGTCGTCGACGGCGGCAACTCCCACTTCGAGGATTCCGGGCGGCGGGCCGAGTCGACGACTGCTGCCTACCTCGACTGCGGGACGAGCGGCGGTCCGGCGGGCGCCGAACTGGGCTTCTCGCTCATGATCGGCGGCCCGGAAGACGCCTACGAGGCGATGCGGCCCGTCTTCGACGCCGTGGCTACCGGGCCGACGGGACACGACCGCATGGGGCCGGCGGGGGCGGGCCACTACGTGAAGATGGTACACAACGGCGTCGAGTACGCGCTGATGCAGGCCTACGGCGAGGGGTTCGAACTGCTCCACGAGGGTCGATACGACCTCGACCTGGAAGCCGTCGCACGGACGTGGAACAACGGCGCAGTCATCCGGTCGTGGCTGCTGGAACTCTGCGAGGAGGCGTTCCGCGAGGAGGGCTCGGATCTCGACGACGTGGCCGACTACGTCGCCGGCGGATCGACCGGCACGTGGACGGTACAGGAGGCACTGGAGCGGGAAGTGCCCGTGCCGCTGATCCACCAGGCGCTCGCCGAGCGGTTCGCCTCCCGTCGTGACCGGTTCTCGCGTCGTCTCGCCAACCGCCTGCGCTACGGGTTCGGGCGGCACGAAGTCGCACGCGAGTAGGCCCGCGGCGCGATAATCACCCGACGAGCCGGCACTGACGAATCCGCATCCGGCGGGCAATCACATCACAATCCCCTTAACCCCCGCATCCGTAGCGCCGCGCATGGTCGAGGTAAATCTGGTGGGGCTGAGCATCGGTGCAGCCCTCACGCTCACGGCCGTCGCGCTCCACCTGTCGAAGGGAACGGGATGGACGCCCACCACCGACATCACAGGGGAGGTACTCGAACGCCGGGCCGAGTCGGTGCCGGAGACGGATTTCCCGGAACCGATGAACCGCGCCATCGGCGCCGGTGGAGGTGGCGCCGTCGCCGCGGGCGCCGTCGCCGGCGGCGAGGAGGGCGCCGAACTCGAAGGTGGAGCCGAGGCGGCCGAGGAGTCCGGCCCCTGGGACGTGCCCGACGACGAGGCCGACACCTTCGAAGTCGAGTTCGTCAAGGAGGGCGACACCATCGAGGTCAAGGAAAACGAGACGGTTCTCGAAGCCGGCGAGGACGAGGGCTGGGATCTGCCCTACGCCTGCCGGCAGGGACAGTGTGTCTCGTGTGCCGGCCAGATCACCTCCGGCGGCAACGCCGAGGACTACGTCGTCCACAACGACCAGCAGATGCTCGACGACAACGAACTCGACGAGGGCTACACGCTGACCTGTGTGGCCTACCCGAAAGCCGACTTCACCATCGAAACCGGCGAAGCGCCGTAGGATTCAGTCCACGTCGACGCCGCGAATCTCGAACCGCGCCCCGCCCGCTTCCCCCTCGGTGACGGAAACGTCCCACCCGTGTTCGTCCGTGATGCGTGCGACGATGGCGAGCCCCAGGCCCGTTCGCCCCGAGCCAGTGGTGTACCCCGCATCGAACACCTGGTCGCGAATCTCGGCTGGAACGCCGGGCCCGTCGTCGGCGACGTAGAAGCCCGCCCCGTCGGCGAGCGTTCCGACGGTGATGGTCGTGCTGCCTGCCGTGTCGGGGTCGTCGGCATCGACTCCCCCGTCAGCCGCGCCGTGTTCGATACTGTTCCGCAGGAGGTTTTCGAGCAGGCGTCGGAGGCGTGACTCGTCGGCCCGGATCGTGCAGTCGGTGTCGACGACGAGCGTCGCGTCGGCGGTGTCGACGGTGTGCCAGCACGCCTCGACGGTCGCTGCGAGGTCGACAGCCTGGACGGCCGGGCCGTCGTCCCGGCGGGCCAGCATCAGCAGGTCGTCGATCAGGTCGAAGGCCCGGTCGAGGGAGTTCGCGGCGCGGTCGAGGTCGGAGTCGTCGTACCGCTCCCGGGCGAGTTCGAGTCGGCCGTCGACGACCGACAGCGGGGTGCGGAGGTCGTGTGAGACGACGCTGGCGAACTCTTCGAGGCGGTCGTTCTGCCGCTCCAGGGCGGTGGTGCGTTCGAGGAGCGTCAGCGCCACGTCGGCGTTGGCCGCGAAAATCTCGGCGAGGTGGATGTCGATGTCGTCGAAGGCGCCGACGGCGGTAGCGCCGACGCTCAACACGCCGTGGTCGCCGATGGGGACGAACAGGGACGCGCGGGCGTCATTCCGGTCGTAGCCGTCGTCGACCTCCTGTACGTCGTCGTACACCAGCGTCTCGCCGGTGGCGTAACAGCGGCCGGCCGTCCCCTCCCCGATGGGGTAGACGGGGCGCTCACCCAACATTCGTTCGGCCTCGTCGGTGATCGCCACCGGACGGAGTTCCGTCCCGTCGTCGCTCACGAGTCTGACGAGGTTCCTCGGATAGCCGAGTACGTCCCGAACCGCGTCCGTGATGGTCTCCGCCACGTCGTCCTCGCCGTCGGCCCGGAACAACGCACGCGTGACGTCGTGAAGCCGTTCGAGCGTCCGCTCGCGGCGTTTCTGCTCCGTGATGTCGACGTACAGACCCAGCGTTCCGATCAGGTCGCCATCCTCGTCGATCCGAGGGCTCGCCCGGAACAGGGTGTCGATCCGGTCGCCGTTCGCGTCGATCAGCGTGCGTTCTTGCTGGCCGAAGGTGCCACGACGGCCGCTGTCGAATCCCTCGACGGCCGCGGCCGCCGACTCGTCGGCGTACAGTTCCCACACCGACCGCCCGAGCAGGTCGTCGCGGTCGTAGCCGAGGCGGTCGACGAACCGGTCGTTGCAGTCGTCGATGATCGGTTCGTCGTCCACGTCCCGGAAGACCACGTACATCACGGGCGCGTCCGCGAGAAGCTGTCGGTACTGGGAGTGTCGGGTGCGGAGACGGCGTTCGGTGCGGAAGCTCCGGACGGCGTCGTGGATGCGGGTGGCCAGGAGTTCGTACTGCGCGGTACCGGCCTCCTTCTGGAAGTAGTCGGTGGCATCGGCGGCGATGGCGTCGCTCGCGACTTCCTCGCTCCCCTCGCCCGTATAGAGGATGAAGGGAAGCCCCGAATATCGCTCGCGCACGGCTTCGAGCAGTTCGATGCCGTCCATGCCCGGCATCCGGTAGCCGCTCACGACGCAGTCGACCGGTGGCTCGCCCTGGTCGGCGTCCAGAAGCGTCGCGAGCGCATCGGCAGGGTCGGTGACCGCTCGAACCGAGAGACGCGACTCGGCCCGCTCCAACTTCGTGGCGGCCGTCTCGACGAACGCCTCATCGTCGTCGACGTGTAGCACGTCGATGGGAACCGGGGATGCCGAGTTCGTCATACTGGAACGCGCCCGGAGACCGTCAGTCGGACGATGGCGTCACCTCCGAGTCCCGGCCGGGAACTTCGGCAGTCTCGGCGGCGCCGGCCAGAGCGTCCATCCCGTCGACTGCCAGCGCGACGAAGGCCGCCTTGCTGATCAAGTCGAGATAGGCGACGACCAGCATCGCCATATCGCGGGTGAGCAGACCGATCCCCGACGGCGCCAACACCCAGACGATGGGGTAGAGCGTCCAGAGAGCGATAGTAAGGTTGCGAAGCGTGATAAAGAGGATCCGTGCCCGCTCGTTCGAGAACGTCGCCAGGCGTGGAATACGATCGTAGAGGTCGTACACCAGCACGCCGAAGGCGGCGACGCCGCCGAGGAAGGCCAGCCAGCGGAGGGGGCCGGCGATGGCGACGGCGACACCGCCGAGGACGAGCAGGGCGATGTCGGCGACGACGAGACGGAGGAGCGATCCGCGCCCCGTGCGCCCGAGCATCGAGAGGAACAGCAGGATGAGCGGGGTCGTGATCAGCCAGTCGACGTACCGCGGAACGGAGACGACGCGACCGGAGACGGTGATCGCCCCGATACCGAGCGCCATCAGCGCGTACGCCACGGCCGCGACGCCCGTCACGCCCGCGAGGACGAGGTAGTGGTTCCGCCGGCCGGGATCGTTTCGGAGCCCCCACAGCGGCGGAACCGTCCCGATCAGCATCCCAATCGCCCCGAGCGTCGCCCACGTGGTTGCCGTTCCGAACATGATCAGATTTCCTCCTGGTCGCGGCCGCCGTCACCGAGCGCGTCGGCACGCTCGGCGCCCGACACCGTTCCCGCGCCGCCTTCGACATCGAAGTCGGCGAGCTGTTCCCGCAGACGGGTGGCCCGGCGCGTCAGGTCGGCCGCCGCGTCGTTCACCTCCGCAATCGTGCGTTCCTGTCGGCTGGCCGTCTCCGTCACCTCGGTCGCCTGCTCCGCGGTCTGCTTGCTGATCGCCGCCACCTCGTCGAGACTCTGGACGACACGTTCCGTGGAGTCGGCCTGGCCGTCGGTGGCGTCGGCGATCCCCTGGATGCTGGTGTCGATCTCCTCGACGTAGTCGGCGATCTGTTCGAGTGCGTCGATGGCGCCCTCGACGGTTTCGACGCCTTCGGCGACGCGCTGTCCCGTCTCCTGAGTGCCGGAGACGACCTGTTCGGTTCGCTCCCGCACCGACTCGATCCGTGCCTCGATTTCGCCGGCGGATTCCTTGGTCTCCTCGGCGAGGTTCTTCACCTCGTCGGCGACGACGGCGAACCCGTCGGCGTCGCCGGCCTGACCGTTGGCGTGAGCGGCCTCGATGGAGGCGTTCAGCGCCAGCAGGTTGGTCTGCTCGGCGATGTCGGTGATCACGTCGACGATTTCGCCGATCTCGGCCATCTCCTCCCGGAGCGCCTCGACTTCTTTCTCGGTCTGCCGGGTCGTCTGCTCGATCTCGTCGAGTTCCTCGACGGCGGCCTCTGCGGCGGCGCGGCCGTCCTCACCGGCGTCGGCCGCGCGCTCCGACGTATCCGCGACCGTGTCGACGGTCGACGCGATCTCCTCGGCGCTCGCCGACAGGTCGTTCACCTCGCCGGTCATGTCCTGGAGGCTCTCCGTCTGCGTGCGGGCGCCGTCGGCGATTTCCGCGACGGATTCGTTCATCGCTTCGCTCGCCGCCTTCACGTCCGCCGCGTTGCGGTCGACCGCCTCGGCCTCCTCGGCCACGTCGGTGCCGAACGTCTGTACCTCCTGAATCGTCGCCTCGATTGCGGACACCATGTCGTTGAACGCGGTACCGATGGTGGCCATCGCGTCGTTCTGGTCGTTCACGTCGATGCGACGGGTCAGGTCGCCGTCGGCCACGTCCTGCATCACCTCGCCGTAGGCTTCGGCGGTGCGTTCGAGGCGTTCGTTCGTGCGCGTCGCTTCGGCGCGGGCCGCCTCCGCCTCGGCACGGGCCGCCTCCGCCTCGTCTAGGGCTTCCTCGGCCTCGGTGATGCGCTCGCGGAGGGAGTCGCGCATCTGGCCGAACGACCAGTAGAGCTGTCCGATTTCGTCCGTGCGGCCGGTCGTCAGGTCGGCGTCCAGATCACCCGTCGCCATCGCCTCGGCCTTCCCGGAGAGTCGGCGAAGCGACAGGGTCGTCCGACTGCCGATGGTGACGCCGATCAGCGCGAGGCTGACGACGGCCACGAGGATGAGGCCGACGATGCCGGAGACGATCTCGCGCTGGACGGCGAAGGCCTCCGACGCGGGTTCCGATGCCACGACCGCCCAGTCGGTCGTCGCCATCGGCGCGGCCGCGATGGCCTCGCCGTCCTGTTGGGCGAAGGTGCCGCCGTCGAACGCCCCCTCGGGAACGGGCGTGGACGCCCGTTGGACGTCGGCGCCGATCAGTTCCGTGTTCGGGTGGGCGATGATCGTCCCCCCGTCGCTCACGACCATCGTCTCCCGGTGGCCGGCCCCATCGGCGAACGCCTGTACCTGGCGTTCGAAGTTGACCATGTAGACCAGGAGTCGATCCTCCCGGCCCTCGACCGGCGTCGCGACGGCGACTGTCGCGAAGTCGGCGACCTTCGGGCGGAAGGGATCGGTGACCAGGATGTCCGACGGCCCGGCGAAGGAGACGCCTTCCTGGGCGAACGGGGCGCCCTGGGAACGAGCGTCGACGCCGACGAAGTCGTCGTCGGAACTGGTTACGATTGTACCCGACGAGGCGTCGACGTAATGCACCGCGACGACGCCGGGAGGCGCCCGTGCGTCACTCGCCAGATCGTCGAGATACGATTCGATTGCCGACCGGTCGTCGCTCCGAAGCACCGGATGATCGGACGTGGCCCGCGCCTGTGTCGTCAGGCCGGTGAGCCAGGCGTCGAGTTGGGCCGCCCGCTGCTCCGTGCCCTCGATCATGTGGGCTTCGACATCGTCACGCAACTGTGCCGACGCGTCGGCGCTCACGACCGCACCGACAGCGACAGTCAGCAGAAGTACGACGGCGAACGACACCGCCAGCTTGAGTCCGTATCGCTCTCGGATCCGATCCAGGAAGGGGATGCCCATGCGTGTCGCCGCGTTTCGACGCGATTTTAATAACCGCACCCCTCAGAATACAAATTCTGATAATCGGCTCGCGGCGGTGGATCAGTCGGCCGGCGTGGCGGCCTCGGCGTCCCTGGCGGAGGGTGCAGCGAACCGCTGTCGGAGCATGGGGACGACCGTCCGGTCGAGGGCGACGGGGCCACTGCCCGTGATCAGAAGGGCCGAAGTGAGGCCGAACAGGGTGACGTGGGCGAGCACGGGGTCGTCCGGCAGGCCGAACAGTGTCGTCGTGAGGATGAGAAAGCCGGCGCCAGCGGCGCTCCGGGTAAAGGTGCCGGTCAGGATACAGAGGCCGACGACGAGTTCGCCGAGACCGGCCCCGAACACCCACATCTCCGGTGCGACGGGGAGCACGCCGGTGAGGTCGTACTTCTCGACGACCTGGAGCGCCCGACCGGGGTCGAGCCACTTCTCGGTCACGCCGAGATACGCGAAGTTGAATCCGAGGAACAGCCGAATGAGCAGGGGAGCGACGGATTTCTCGACGCCGACACCCGAGAGCAGATCACTCACGGTCGTCACGTCGCGGAACTGGCTCAGGATGGTGCCGTCGGTGAGGATCAACCGGCGCAGGAGGAGGTCGGCGCTCGGCTGTCCGGGACCGACGATGAGGATACCGAGGAAGCCGGCGACGTACTCGGAACTCAGCAGGAGCGTCGGGAAATGCGTCGCCAGGCCGACGGCGTACGCGAGAAGTCCCGCGAGCGCCGTCAGCCGCGTCGCCAGGCCGAACAGGAGGAGGAAAGCGATGGTCACCTGGACGAGCCGCGC
>JBDGTP010000003.1:0-39251 GCA_042216725.1 Haloplanus sp. | reverse complement strand
GCGTCGCCAGGCCGAACAGGAGGAGGAAAGCGATGGTCACCTGGACGAGCCGCGCCTCGACGGGCACGGCGGGGGTGAAGTAGTAGCCGCTGAACCCGGCGCCCATGAGCGGGAGACCGGTGGCCAGGCGCAACAGCCAGCCGAGATACGGCTGGTAGGAGCGGAGCGTACGACGCGTCACGGTCACGTCTTTCACGTGGTCGCCGTAGCGAAGCCAGCCCACCGTCGCGACGACGACGCCCAGTCCACCGGCGCCGAGGAGTGCGAGGTTGAGGGGGTTCGAGAGGACGGCGACCAGAAACTCGACAACGTCCACTGCCGAGCCGTCGTCCTCGGTGACGTAGTCGACGTGGGCGACGACGGGACGCGCGGCGAGCAGAACGCTCGCGAACGCCCCCGTCACGACGCGGCGTGCCCAGTCAGTGCGCATAGTATCATCTACAGGGCCACGTCGATGATAAAAACTCGGCTTGCGGGGGGATGCGATGCAGAGTCGGAGACTGGTACTCGGGACACCTCGAACGCCCCGCCCTCGTCGGCTAGCTACCCGGCCGACACCGGGCGGGACTGAAAGGGGCTGGAGGTGTTCCCGATATCGATAGCGTATCTGAACACGACCGGCGGGGACGGGAGCCTACAGGCCGAGGTTCAGGGCCAGCGGCCACGTCGCATCGGCGAGGGCGAGGAAGACGAGCGCACCGCCCAGCAGTCCGACGTTCTTTAGGAAGTCGTTGAACTCGCTCTGGTACTGCTCTTCGGGTGCGTTCCAGAAGTCGTGCATCGTCGGCGTGGCGACGACGAAGAACACGGCAAGCGCGCCGGCGGCGATGGTCGGGTACATCCCGAGAACGATGCCAAGCCCCCCGGCGATCAGGAGGCCACCGGAGACGGGGACGCCGAGCGACGCCGCGGGGATGCCCTTCGCCCGCGCGTAGCCGACCATATGCTCCCTGTCGAGGAAGTGATTCAGACCGGTGAACGCGAGTACCGCACCGAAGAGGACGCGTGCGAGGAGGAAGACGACATCCGCACCGCCGGTGTCGAAGACCATCAGGCCACCACCTCGGGCGTCGCCCGCTCTCGATACTGTTCGTCGATGTTGGATGAGCGACTCATCGTCCCTCCACGTACCGCCCGGACACATATATACGTTATCTGACATTCGTGTCACCGGGTGGCGTCGGTGTTACCGGGGCGATGCTCGTACGGTAACATTTAGACACCTGATTCGGATCAGAACTGCTAACGGGGTGGATGGCGTACGACGCTCATGGCGACACAGATGGGAGACGAGGACGACGAGACGTGCTACGTCATCGACTCGCTCGAACAGATCGGTTCCCAGTGGCGACTGGCCGTCCTCCACGACCTGCAGGAGGGGGAGAAACGGTTCAACGAACTCAAACGATCGACCGGGGCGAGCTCCCGGACGCTCTCGCGCGTCGTCGACGACCTCCAGGAGACGGGCTTCGTCGACCGCCGTCTCGAAGAGGACGCACCGGTGGCGACGTACTACTCCCTGACCGAGAAAGGGGAGTCGCTCTGTCCGGTGTTCGACGCTATCGGAGACTGGGCGAAAGAGTGGATCGCCGAGAGCGACCCCGAAGAGTCGACCGCCTGAACTGCCAGCGTGAGGGCGAAATCGCCGGCTGACCGGCGAAGGCCGCCGCCGCTAGCGCCTCACATATATACTGCTGTGTTCTACCAAATGTTTACGTAGCCGTAACACTAATGTTGGGCACAGTGAGGCATGATAACACTTGCCACTCTAATTGGTGGCTTTCTGCAGACATCTATCGTGCCCAGAGGGACGCGCTCGTACGTCTTCCAGCGGATCTACGTCGTCTTCCTCGTGTTGGGGACGGCCGTCGGCGTGATCGTGATCGCGTACATGGTACACAAGGCGTACCGGTATCGGGCGTCGGCACACGCCGGCGCCGACGAACGAGACCGACCGTCGGTCGGCGACATTCCGTCCGGTAGCGGCGGCGGCCGGAAGCTGTTCGTCTCCTTTACGCTCAGCGCCATCATCGTCGTCTCCCTGATCGCGTGGACGTACTTCACGCTGCTGTACGTGGAGAACCCGGAGCCAGTCGCCGACGAGGAGCCGGTCGAAATCAGGGTCGTCGGCCACCAGTTCTACTGGGAGTTCGTCTATCCGAACGGTCACTCGGCAGTCGGGACGCTGCGTGTGCCCGTCGACAGACGCGTGGAGTTGACGGTGACATCGGGGGACGTATTCCACAACTTCGGCGTGCCCGAACTCCGGGCGAAGGCGGACGCCATCCCCGGCCAGGAGACCCGTACGTGGTTCGTCGCCTCCGAGACGGGCACGTACCGCGCCCACTGTTACGAACTCTGTGGCGCCGGCCACTCGTATATGGACGCAACCGTCCGGGTGATGGAGCGGAAAGAGTACCGGACGTGGTACGCGAACACGACCGGCGGGACGACAAACGAGAGTGCGAACGCCCGCGGGTCGCCAACCGGGGTGAGTAGCGGTGCCTGAAGCCGACGGTGGCGTCGTCGCCGACGCCGACCACGACGAACACGCGTTCCCGCCGAAGCGGTCGATCAAACGCTGGTTCGTGACGACGAACCACAAGGACATCGGCATCCTGTATCTCGTCACGTCGCTCCTGTTTCTCGTGATGGGCGGGGTGCTGGCGCTCCTGATGCGGATTCATCTGTGGTCACCCCGCCCGCCCGGCACCGGCCCGCTCTCCCAGCTCGCGTACAACCAGGCAGTGTCCGTCCACGGCCTGGTGATGGTGTTCTGGTTTCTGTCGCCGTTCGCGTTCGGGTTCGCGAACTACGTCGTCCCGCTCCAGATCGGGGCCAAAGACCTCGCCTTCCCCCGACTGAACGCGTTGAGCTACTGGCTCTATCTCGCCTCGGGTGTCCTCCTCGGCGTCTCCTTCTTCCAGGGCGGGTCGTTCGCGGGCGGGTGGACGATGTACGCGCCGCTGAACCTGCCGACGTTCACTCCAAGTGTCGGCGGGAGTTCGGCCATCCTCGCGCTGTTGCTGTTCGTCGTGTCAGTGACGGTCGGATCGGTGAACTTCCTGACGACCATCCACCGGATGCGCGCGGAGGGGCTGACGCTCCGCCGACTGCCGCTGTTCACGTGGACGATCCTGCTGACGGTGTGGATGATGCTCTTTGCGTTCGCGGCGCTGCTCGCGGCGCTGATGATCCTCTCGGCCGACCGGTTGCTCGGGACGACCTACTTCGCGACGGAGGCTGCGAACGGGTCGTTGCTGTGGACGCACCTGTTCTGGTTCTTCGGCCATCCCGAGGTGTACATCGTGTTCTTCCCCGCCCTCGGCGTGATGGCGGAAACGTTCCAGACGTTCACCGGGCGGCGGATCGTCGGGCGGAAGTGGTTCATCGCCGCCATGGTGCTGGTCGCCCTCCAGAGCTTCATCGTCTGGATGCACCACATGTTCCTGACGAGCATCAACCTCCAGATCAAGACGCTGTTCATGGCGACCACCATCGGCATCTCCCTCCCGTTCGACCTGATGGTGTTCGCGCTCATCTACACGATGGTGAAAGGGCGCATCCGGTTCAAAACGCCGTTCCTCTTTTCGTTCGGCGGCCTCCTCCTGTTCATCATCGGCGGCATCACGGGCGTGTTCCTAGGGGCGGTCGTCCTCGACTACGAGTTCCGGGGGACGTACTGGGTGGTCGCACATTTCCACTACGTGATGGTCGGGGGCGTGACGGCCCTCGTCGGCGGGCTCTACTACTGGTATCCGAAGATCACCGGCCGGATGTACGACGAGTTCCTCGGCAAACTCCACTTCGCGGTGTACTTCGTCGGGTTCAACCTGCTCTACTTCCCGATGTTCGTCGCCTGGGAGACGCCCCGGCGGGTCTTCGAGTACGAGGCCGGGATGACCCCCTGGCACCGAGTCGCGACGGTCGGCGCCGTCGTGTTCGGCGCCTCCTTCCTCATCATGCTCTACAACATGGTCGTCTCCGCGTACGCGGGAGAGGCCGCGGGCGACAACCCCTGGGAGTACTCGTCGACGGCGGAGTGGGCAGTCGCGTCGCCGCCGCCGCTAGAGAACTTCCCAGGCATCCCGAGCTACGGGGAAGGGCGCCTGCGATTTCTCGGTGGCGCCACCGACGGCGGCCGGGACGCCACGACCGACGGGGGCGTCGCCGCCGGTGCGACGGTCGACGACCACGACGACCACGCGAGTCACGCGAGCAGCTGGCCGTTCGGCGTGGGCGTCGCCGTCTTCCTCCTGTTCGTCGGTCTCTCGGGCTTCCAGGGTGGCTCGTTCCCGTCGGGAACGATGGGAACCGCCCACGCGGCGGCGACCGGCGTCGGCCTCGTCGGCACACTCGCGACGCTGGTCGGGATGGCTCGCGAGCGGTTCCACGGCCCGAGCGGGCCGTTCGGGGAGAGCTGGCCGTTCGACGGCGTGGACAACCTCAAAACCGGCGTGTGGATCTTCCTCGCGTCCGACGTGGTGCTGTTCGGCGCGTTCATCGGTGCGTACGTGTTCCTCCGCTTTTCGACCGGCTGGACCGGGTGGGAGCCGATCCCGGAAAACGTCAGACCGGGGTTAGTCAACACGTATCTCCTGTTGACGAGTAGCTTCGCCGTCGTGCTGGCGCTGGAGGCCGCCGAACGGGAGAGTCAGTGGGGCGTGTTCGCTAGCCTCGTGACGACACTCGTACTCGGCCTCGGCTTCCTCGGGAACAAGGCCATCGAGTGGAATCACCTGTTCCACGAGGGCGTCTGGCTGTCGTCGAACGTCCGTGCGTCGACGTTCTTCCTGACGACCGGGCTCCACGCCGCCCACGTGATCACGGGGCTCCTGATCGTGCTGTACATGATCCCGCGGGCGTGGAACGGGGCGTATCTCGACGACAGCTCGCCGGTCGAACACTTCGGACTGTACTGGCATTTCGTGGACATCGTCTGGCTGTTCCTGTTCCCCCTGTTCTACATCCTGTAACCATGACCAGGCTCAAACTGTACACGGCGATATACGTCGTCCTGTTCGGCTCGGCGACACTGCAGGTGCTCGTCGAACGGGCGGGATGGGACTACGGGACGGCGCTAGCGGTCATCCTGGCGCTGTCGTTCGTGAAGGCGGTCATCGTCGCCGGCTACTACCAGCACCTCCGGTGGGAGCCGCGGTCGCTCACGTATCTCGTCGGCATCGGGTTGCTCGCGGCGCTCGCGTTGACCGTCGCGTCCACGTACTCCATCACCTGATCATGCTCGGCACCCTCGCCCTGGCGGCACTCGTCGGCATCCCACTCGCGCAGGTGCCGTTGGTGGTGTATCTCTCCCGACTCGTCGAACTCGACTCCGACGAGCGCCGCCCGCGGGCGGAGCGCGGCTACGTGACGTACGGCACCGCGTCGGCCCGCCCCGGGAGCGAGACCGGCGCCCCTGTCTGCCCGCACTGTGGCCACACCCTCGACGACGGGTACGACTACTGTGGCGCCTGCGCCGGCCGGTTGCCCCCGGCCTGGACGCGGCGATGACGGCGCCCCGCGAGCGAGTGGGGTGGGCGCTCCTGTTCGGGCTTCCGATGGGCGTCGGTGTCGGCCTGGCGACGGCGCGGATGGCCCGGGCTGAACCCACACACCCCCTCGTCGTCGGCGCCGCCGCGACGACGGCGCTCCTGCTGGTCGGGGTGATCCTCGGCGTGACGAGCGTGCGGCCGGCGGAAACGACGGAGTGACCGGGCGTCGGCCCATCCCCGCACAAGTTTAAGCCGTCGGCGGGTGTACAGTGTTACCATGCCACGACTCGCGCCCGTGTACGCGGGGGCGCTCCTCGTGCTGAGCAGCGGCATCGCCGCGCTGCTCGTCGGGGAGTTCTTCGAAGGCGGCGACTTCCTGGTGACGGTCGGCGGCGGGGCGGCGCTCGTCGCCATCGGGGTGCTCACGGCCGCCATCGCGCGTGAATCGCCGCCGGACGCGACGGGCGAACACTGACTCACAGGAGGTCGCTCCCGAGCGCAACCATGTAGAGGAGGACGGTGAGCGCGTAGAGTACGCCGAGCGCCGCCACGACGCGCAGATGGTAGTAGAACAGGTCGTCGCGTTCCGCGTCGCGGGCGGCCTCGTAGACCGCGCGTTCGGCCGCCGAACACGCGGTGCCGTGAACCTCCCCGACGTGGAGATTGCGGGCGTCCGTCGACGCGAACGGGCGGCCACAGTAGGGGCAGATGCCCGCGACCGTCGCGTCCGGGGGAACGGCCGTCTCCACGACCGGAACTGCCGCGTCCGGATCGGTCTCGCGACGCCCCGTTCCCGCAGAGGTTCGCATCCGTGACAACTCGGTCGCGGAGTCACAAGTAAACGGGGGTGACGGTCGGCTGGCTGACGACCCAGGCGCTCGTCATCGTGTAGGCCACCATCACGACGACGAACGGATACTGGCTCCGGATGGGACGCAACACCCCCGGGAACAGATCCATCGCCAGGGCGTGGGCGATCCAGACGGCCAGCAGGTGTCCGAGGACGACGACGGCGAGCTGGACGGTGCCGAACCACGCGGGGAGGACGGCGACCCGGACGGCGGGGGCGCCGCCGAGCGGGTAGGCAAGCGCGCCGAGCAGCGCTGGCGACAGGGTGAGGAAGTAGCCGAGGAAATGCGCGAGGTGGTAGCCGGCGGCGATGGGTAACAGGGCGGGGGCGAACCATCGCTCGATGGCGGCCGGTGTGACGAAGCTATCGACCGTCTCGCGGGAGCGGGCGGCCGCGATCCGGTAGCCGCCGAGGAAGACGCCGAAGCCGACCAAGAGCGCCACCAGATAGAACAGCGAGACGGCGGCGCGACCCGGGAGACGCCCGGGGTCGATGGGGCCGAGGACGCCGCGAGCGAACGCGTTCCAGGTCGACGTGGCGACCAGCCCGTCGAACGTCGTCACCCAGAGGAGGGCGACGACGAACGCAGTCGACCCGGGCTCCCGTGCCGGCCGGCGTTCGGTGAGCGCGGTGCCCGGAAGCCGGACGCGGAGCCCGTCGTCGGCGCGTTGAACCGGGGCGATCCGGCCGTACAGACGGAACACCCGCGATACTGGGTCGACCCGTTCGAACCACGTGTCGACCCCGTAGCGACTCGCCCCCGCGAGCGTGAGCGCCGTGTAGGCGACGACCAGGGTACCGAGGGCCGTCGGCGTCGCGGCCAGGGGGCTGACGACTTCGAGCCACACCAGCAGGAGAAGGCCGGCGACGCTGGGCCAGGCCCCGTATCGCTCGGGGAGGGATCGGTCGTCAGTGGCCGGGAGCCATCCGGCGAGAGTACGCCAGGGATCGACGGCCGGCCAGGAGTTCCCGACGAGATACGTGGTCATGGCGTAGCCCGCCCACCAGCCGACCCAGACGACGAGGATGGCGGCGTTAGTGGTCGGGGCGGGCGATCCGAAAAACCCGGTGACGAGAACGAGCGCGAGGCCAGCGACACCGACGGCGGAGAGGGATGCGGCCACGGTGTGGCGGGCGACGCCGGAGGATGGGACGAGTACGCTCCAGCCGTTGACGGCGCGGATGGCGTCGTGGTCGGTCAGGAGACTGTTGAACAGGAACGACGCGCCGACGAGGGCGCCGCCGGTGACGACGGTGAGCCACGGCGGAACCCCAGTCGCGCCCGCGACTTCGCCGAGTCCGGTGACGTGACCGACCACGAACCGGGCGGCGTCGAACGCCCAGCGGAGCGTATCGAGGGCGGTGAGCGCGCCGGCCGCGTCGACCGGCACGGCGACGACTGCGCCGCGAACGGGCGACACGACGGATCAGCCGACGAGGAGTTTCACCACGACGACTCCGATCAACACGACGCCGAACAGCCACGCACTCAGCCCGACGGAGTGGGCTCGTGGGAGCCCGCGAGAGCGCGCCAGACTGTAGATTCCCCACGTGAAGAAGGCGAGAAGCAGCGCCGGCAAGGCGGCGAACACGACCGCACGGGGGCCGGTAACTATCGCGACAGCGGCGACGACGACGGCGAGTGTGACGACACCGACCGCAGGGGTGTCGGGATGCACGCCCGTCGTGCCCGCGCCCGACAGCGTCAGCGCGCGTCGACTCGAGGAGCGGCGTGCTGGATGCTCGCTCCGTCGGAGCCGGGCCACGAGGAGGCCAGCGCCGACCACCACCAGCCCCGTCACGACCGTGACGAGCAGGAACGTGTCCCCAGGCATGGTAACTCACCACACAATCGCACCGGGTCGGCAATAAAGTTCGCGTTCGTTTCGGCTGGAGGCGTCCGAAAACAGCGCCCAGTTCACACGTTATGCTCCGGAATCCTGGTGAGTCGCTGCATCACGGCACCGAGGACGGCGCCGTAGAGCCAGTGTGAGACGAGCGTGACGACGACGAACACGGCGTTGACGAACGCGCCGGCGGCCGGCCAGAAGATGTAGACGAAACTCACCCAGAAAAAGGAACTGATGGTGGCGCCCCGCAGGTACTTCGGCTCACGTGGTGGGAGAAACGACGCCGTAACGACGAAAAACAGCGGCAGGACGACGGCGCCGCCGGCGACGAAAAAGGCGATCCCGAGAAGCGCGTTCGCCTCCGCGATGACGAGGTCGGCGAACCTCGCGAGTGGTTCGAGTTCGAAGATGCCGAGCAGGATCGGAACACCCGCGATGACCGGCGACATCACGACGAGTCCGGCGACGCCGCCGACGAACCCGCTCGCGACGGCCCGCAGGGTGAGTGGATCCTCGGCCTCCCCGAGAGTCGGTTCCTCGACGGCCGCCTCTCTCCGTGATCGTTCCACCATGCATATATAATGATCGTCCATGTTGTTAATGGTTGTCAAACAACAGGAGCGTCGTCGGTCGAACGGGTCGTAATCGCCGCAATACCCTCGATATCGGCCGTTTCAAGCCCGTATCACGGACGACAGCCGGGGGGCGAGACGGCATCGGCGGGCCGGCCGAATCGACGCCTGTGACGGGTTAGTCCCGGTTGGCCCACGCGATGGCGGGGCCGGCGAACACCAGAAGCAGGCCGACGAGGGCAACGACCGTCCAGAGGCCATCGAGCGAGACGGCGGCCTGAGCAGTCGCCTGCTGTGCCGCCTCGCCGCTTGCAGGATCGTTCAACAGGAGGAGGGCCTTGTCCTGGGGCATCACCGCGGCGTAGGTGCGGTCGGGAGACACCGAAAAAAACCGGATGAGGTCGGGAGAGGTGGCCGCGGGGACGGAGAGCGTTCGGCCGTAGCCACCGACGATAGCGGCGATGAGACCGAGCAACGTGATGTCGAGCCCGGTAGAACGATACCTATCGATGGTGTTGAATCTCATACCAGTCGTATGTGACGGAGACACATATACCACCGGCCAAGTCGGTCACGATGCGACATACTTAGCCGGCCTCGGTACAATCACCGCCCATGACGCACCTCCTCGTCCGCGCGGCGCGGGGCGAACGCACCGAGCGCCCGCCCGTCTGGTTGATGCGGCAGGCCGGGCGGCACATTCCCGAGTACCGGGAGATCCGCGCCGACTACAGTTTCCGGGAGGCCATCGAGACACCCGAGGTGGCCAAACGCATCACACTGCTCCCCTGGGAGCTGTACGAACCGGACGGTCTGGTGATGTTCTCCGACATCCTGACCGTCCTCGAACCGCTCGGCTTCGACTACTACATCGAGAGCGGTGTCGGCCCGGTCGTGGAGAACCCGGTCGAGAAACCCGCGGACGCCGACCGACCCCGCGGATCGGTCGCCGACGACCTGGAGTTCGTCGGGACGCTCCTGGATAAACTCGTCGCGGACGTGGGCGACGAGACGGCCATCATCGGCTTCGCCGGTGGCCCCTTCACGCTGGCCTCCTACGCCGTCGCGGGTGGTGCCTCGCGCAACCACGAACCGGTGCGGCGGTTCCGTGCCCGCCATCCCGAGGCCTTTCGGACGCTCCTATCGGCGTTCGCCGACGTGGTGCGGGAGTATCTGGAGTATCAGGCCGACCACGGCGCCGACGTAGTGCAGTTGTTCGACACGTACGCCGGCGTGCTCTCACCGGCCGACTATCGCGAGTTCGTCCTGCCGCTCCACCGGGAGATTCTCTCCGACCTCTCGATTCCATCCATCGTCTTCGTGCGCAACATGAACGGGCGCCTCGACGCCCTCGCTGCGACGGGCGCGGACGTGGTCGGTCTGGACTGGACGGTCGACATGGCCGACGCCCGAGCCGAACTCGGCGACCGGCCGGTGCAAGGAAATCTCGACCCACAGCACCTGTTCGGATCGACCGACTTCGTTCGAGAGCGGACGCAGGCGGTCATCGACGCCGCGGGGGCGCGAGGGCACATCCTCAACCTGGGTCACGGCGTCCATCGCGACACGCCCGTGGAGTCGGTGCGGGCGTTCGTCGAGACGGCGAAGTCGATCAGCCGGTAGCGGCAGGCACGGCAGCCTCCGGCTCGGCGTCGCCCGCGAACGTGTCGGCGAGCCGTTTCGCCTCCCGAACCCGTGCCGGGACGCCCATCCGTCCGGCGTAGTTCGTCGCCAGCGTGACGCCCTCGGGGAGGTCGACTGCCTCCATCGCCGTCCACGACCCGTCGTACGCGGGCATCCCGCGCGGGTGGCGCGTGATGTTGAGTACCTCGGCGCCCGCGCCCATCACCGACTGGAACTCCTCGCGAGCGACCCGGCCGAGTTCGCGATCCGTGCGGTCGACGATCCCCGGGTTCGCCATCCCGCCCAGAAAACAGGTGTAGACGCCGTCGCGGTCGAACAGTCCCGCGTTCCACGTTACACCAAGCGTGTGGAGGGATTCGTCGTGGCGAACCTGGTAGCCGTAGCCCGGAGGGTCGGCGTCGGAAACCAGGTGGACGTAGGCGAGGGGGTTGTAGTAGAGACGACGGAGCGCGCGGGCGCTGTCGGGGGCGATCCCCGACAGCAGGCCGGCGGCCACGTCGGCGCGCACAGTCACGACCACGCGGTCGACGGCGTGACTCCCGTCGTCGGTGTCGAGGCGGTAGCCGTCGCCGTCGGCGGCGATCCGTTCGACCGGCGTCTCCAGTTCGATCCGGTCGGCGTTTCGCTCGTACAGCGCCCGGGGGAGTTGGGCCATCCCCTCGTCGAACGAAATCGGGGGCTGGCGCTCCTTGCCCTCCAGACGGCGGTGAACGGCGGCCCACATCAGGCTCCCGGAGCGTTCCATCCGACGGATCGTCCGTAGGGCGTACTTGCCGGGCATCTCCTCGGGGTCGGAGCCGTAGATGCCGCCGAACAGGGGTTCGATCAGGTTGTGGTAGGCTTCGTCGCCGAACTTTCGGGTGAAGTAGTCGGCGGCCGTCTCGTCGTCGCGGGCGCCGCCCGTCAACGGTTCGGCGAGCATCCGGAGTTTGCCGCGGGTCGAGAGCAGGTCGGTCTTCAGGAACGCCTCGGCGGAGAACGGCACCTGCCGGAGGCGGCCGTCGGCGTAGACGTAGAGGGGGAGGTCGGTGTCGGCCACCCGGAGGTCGTCACCGAGGTCACACGCCGCCACCAACGCCTCGATTTCGGGAGTCAGTCGGGTGCGCTGGGGGCCGTGTTCGAGCACACGCCCGTCGACGCGGGTCGAGCGGATGACGCCACCGGGGTCGGCCGACGCCTCGAAGGCGACGGAGTCGACGCCGCGTTCGCGGCAGTACTCCGAGAGGGCGAGGCCCGTGATGCCGGCGCCGACGATGCCGACCGTCATGTCCCGTGGGGCGCGTTCAGACACATCGTTCCCGGCTCGTCTCGGCACTCGCACTGTCTGAGGCCGGCATATTCGGGATCGTAGCCCGCGACGAAGGGTTCGACCAGATCCGCGAGCGCGCCGACGAACCGCTCGTCGTCGTACGGGATGGGGACGCGGTAGAACTCCAGCCCCCGCTCCTCGGCCTCCTCGCGGAGTTCCACGTCCAGTTCCGACAGCGTCTCGCTCTGTTCGTGCATGAAGCTCACCGGTTCGACGACGACTCGCTCGGCGTCGACCGTCTCGATTACGTCCTCAACGTCGGGTTCCGTCCACTCCACGTCGCGGTTCTCGTGGTTCTGGTAGCCGAGTTCGTAGTCGTTGGCCCCGAGCGCCGTCGCCACCACGCCACAGAACTCCTCGACGTACTCCTCGTATCGGCTCCCCTCGTCGAGGTAGTACTGGGGCGTGCCGTGCGCGGAGAAGACGAGACGGGTGCCGTCGCCGAGCGAGAGGTCGTGTTCGTCGAGATAGGAGCGGATGTTGTCGATGCGGGTGCGGGTGTACGCAGGGTGTTTGTGCCATCCCGTCAGCCCTTCGACCGGCACGTCCCACCCCACCTCGTCGAGGGCATCGTCGAGTTCGTCGAGCGACTGAACGGTCGTCGAGGGGCCACACAGCGGGTAGACCGGCAGACCGATCAGCTGATCGACGCCGTCCGACCGGGCCGCCTCCACCGCGTCCGTGATGAACGGCTCCGTGTACTGCATCCCCTGGTACGTCTCGACGTCGTACCCCCGCTGCTCCAGTTCCGCCGCGAGCATGGCCGCCTGCGTGCTCGCGTGATCGATCAGCGGCGATCCCCCGATCTCGTCGTACTCCTCGATGAGGCCGGGCGCCCGGCGCTCGGCCAGTTGACGCGACCGCTGTCGCGCCTCCGCCTCGGTCGTCTCGCCCTCGATGGACGCGTTCGCGAAGAAGATTCGTTCGAGGTAGTCGACCACGACCGCTCGATCCGCCTCGGATGGCTCGCCGAAGTTGAGCAACACGATCCCGGTAGTCATACGCCCCGGCTAGGGACAGGGTGATACAAAACCTGTCGGTCGGTGTGGACTCCCGGGTTTCGGCCGACAGTTTAAGTCACGCACCCGCGTCGATCCCCCCACTGGTCCCCGAGATGCATCGAGTGTGACGAAGAGTCGAACTACCTCCGAACCGTGGTCGAACTCGCCACCGGAACTGTCCTCGGAAGCTACTGTGTGGACTGCGAACGGCGGCAGTTCGGCGACCGGCTCGACGGCCCCGTCGACCACGACCGGTGCGTGTGCTGTGATCGCCGGGGCATTACCTCCCGCCGGGTCACTACCTCGGCCTCACCGAACCCGAGACACCGGTCGAATCCGGGTGGCCGGGCGGCGAGACGCCCCCGCTCTGTTTCGACCACCTGTTCGACCTCGCGCGGCCGACCGATCCCGCCCGGCGGCGTCGTCACGGCGTGACGTGGCCCCGCCCCTGAGTGCCGTCAGGCGACGAGCCGTCTGAGCGCCCCGGTCGAGCCGTCGAGCCCCGCGCTGTCGCTCGTCAGGACGTAGAGGTGGCCGTCCGGATCGCGGCCGAACGCCCGAACGAACGGGACGCCGGAACCGCGGACAGCCACCGTCGACAGGGGCCACTGCCCCTCGTCGACCGGGTCGGCGAGGAAGAGGCGGCCGTCGGCCTGCCAGTCCGCGAAGACGTACCGCCCGTCGAGGGCGTCGATGGGGCCGCGGTAAGGATACCCGCCGACGACGGCGATGCCCGTCGGCTTCGATCCGCCGCCGACGCCCGGATGTGGATACTCGACGACCGGATCGAGCAGCCGTTCGCCCGAGAGCGTGTGGCTCGGACAACCGGCGGGTTCCTCGGGCGGGGCCGACGGGTCGAAACAGTGGGTGCCCTCGTGGACGTTCCAGCCGTAGTTGCCGCCGCGTTCCACCCGGTTCACTTCCTCGTAGCGCGCCTGTCCCACGTCGGCGACGAGGAGGGCGTCGCCGTCGACGGCGAACCGCCAGGGATTCCGGAAGCCCCACGCCCACTGTTCGTCCCGCCCGTCCCGCCCAACGAGCGGGTTGTCCTCGGGGATTGTGTAGCCGTCGTCAGTGTCGACACCGATCCGGAGAATGCTCCCGAGCAAGTTGGACGTGATATCCTGCCCGTTGCCGCCGCGAATTCGCTCGTACCAGTCGGTGGCGTGGCCCCGACCCACGTCGCCGGCGCCGCCGCCGTCGCCGACACCCACGTAGAGGAAGCCGTCCGGGCCGAACGCGAGCGACCCGGCGTTGTGATTCGACTGAGGCTGGGGAATCTCCAACACCACCCGCTCGCTCGCGGCCGACGCGCGCACAGCGGTCGGGTCGACGTGGAACTCCGAGAGGACGAAGGTGTGGGAGTAGCCCGGCGGCGTCGACGACCGCACGGGAGCGCTGTAGCGGACGAACAGGCGGCCGTTGGTCGCGAACGCGGGGTGGGTGGCCAGCCCGAGCAACCCCCGCTCGTCGGGGCCGCTCCGCAGGTCGACGAGCCGATCCGAGAGGTCGAGCAAGGGGGCGTCGGGGCGGTCGGTCGCGTACACCTGCCCCGGCTGATCGGCGACGAACCCGCGGTCGACGCCCGCAGGCATCGCGACATCGACCGGCGCGGCGAAGCCATCCGCGACTGTCTCGACGCCCACGCCGGGACGATCAGGTTCCGCCGTCGGTGGGGTCGTCTCCGTCGTCGTCGTCTCGACTGTCCCGGTCGGCGTCCCCGTCCCGCCCCCGCCACAACCGGCAAGTCCACCGAGGAGGGCGCCCGCGGCAGCACACAGGAAGCGACGACGGTCAGCGCCCATCGCTCACCTCCGCCCGGGCCGGCGGGAGTCATCGGAACGAGGCGTCGGAGCGGTCGGCGGCGACCGAGTCATAGGAACCCATAGACCGGCGACCAAGTAGAGCGTTCGGATTGTGCGCGTGTGTCACCCGGTTAATGAGACATTTTGTGGGTTTCAACCCGATTTTGCTGGGTTTTGGCCGGGACGAGCGAGCGCGTGGAACCACGTTCAACCGCCGCTGGAACGCCAGTAGGCTCCGGATACCTAAACCGGATAGCGGCGAATGGCCGGGTATGCGATCCGAGTCAGTATCCAACAATCAGGGCGAGAAACGGGTCGATCCGAGCACGACGGACGAAGCCATCGAACGCCATCTGCGGTCGGCACTCGACGCCGCCGAAACGCGGGAGGCAAAGTTCCACCTCCGGCAGGCGCTCCAACTCGCCGAAGTGTTCGACGAACGGTAGCGTCGCCGAGTCGCGGTCGTCGACAGTTAGTAATCGTTATACGCGGGGTGGACTAAGCCCCACGTATGCAACGACGCGCTGCGGCCATCTACGTCGCGTTCTTCATCGTCCTCGGCGCGGCGTCGTACTCGGTGATCGCGACGGCCAGTGCGCCGACGATTGGGTTCGAGAACCCGGATCACAGGCTCTCTCAGGGAGACGAATTCTCGGTCGGCGACCGGCAGTACACCGTCTCGACGATTTCGGCGGAGATGTCCGGCGGTGGCGGGGGCCACGGCGGCGCTGCGACCGTCACGCGCTCCGGACAGGTCACCTGGACGAACGACTCGGCCCGCCACACCAAGACCTGGGAACACAACGCGACGGTCACGTACGAGGGCGAGACGTACCGCGTCCTCGTCGGTGAGGGGGACGACCCCGCCACCTTCCGCCTGCAGGAACAGATCAATCGGACAGCGATCCTGCAGAACGATACGAGCGTCCGTGACGAGACGGTTACCCAGAACGGCACCGAGTACGTCGTCCGTGAGACGGGGGGCAACCTCTCGCTGGTTCCGGCGAGCGACTACTTCCCGGAACCCGCGTCGACCCAGTACCAGGAGGGCGATCAACTCCAGTATCAGGGCAACGTGACGACGGTCGACAGCGTGTCGAGCGACGGGGTGACCCTCGCGTGGATCGCACCCCGAACCAACACCATCGACGTCGGTAACAAGGGGAACGTCACGCTGAGCGGGACGACGTACTTCGCGTACTTCCCCGATAACAGCACGCTCGTACTCGAAAGCGACTACGGCGTGTACGAGCGTCAGACCGAGCAGATCGCCCGGTATCACAACCACGTCAACGGCCTCTGGGGCGTCTCTATCGCGAGTTTCGCCACGGCTATCCTGCTCGTCGGGATGGCCTACATGCCCTCGCGCTACTGAGCGCGCGGAACCCCCCGAGCCGACGACCCCGGAACCGTTTTTTTGCGCTGTGCGTAGCACGAGTATGAGAGTCTGGATCGATCCGAAGGAGACGGCCGAGCACTCGTGGGGTGGCAACGCGACGGGCGAGTCCACCGCGGCCGACGCACCGACCCCCGTGAAACCCGTGATGGAGCGGGCGCTGGCGACCCACCAGCCGGTGCAGTACGGCGACGGTGCCTTCGTGACGCCGGCACAGACTCGGGACGAAGACGGAGTGACGGCGGACGGCTACGCCCGAATCCAGTTCAACTGCGCCGCGACCCGGCCGGGAACGATCAAACTGACCGCGCGGGGCTACCGCTGGGGTGGCGACGAGGAGGATATGCGGTTCAAATCCCTGTTCTCGCGGGAGAGCGATCCGACGCCGACCGTCCCCGTCGGAACGTACGAGCGGTGGCTCCGGCGACAACACGGCGACGTGAGGGGGTACGAGGAGGGCAACGAGTACATCGACTTCAGGCCGACGGCGGGATCGACGGCCGAACGGCGCGACCGGCGCGAGTGGGAGTCGCTGTGGCGCTCCGTTCGGCTTCGGCTGGCGGAGCTCGAACTCGTGAGGAACGCGCCGTTCGCTCGCTACGTCCTGCAGGAACGCGGGCAGTGGGATACGATCCGGGGAATCTTGCGTTGGAAGCCGACCGCGTTCGCCGGCGCGAACGGAGAGTAGCTCAGCTGCCTCGAACCGGAATTTTCGCCAGGTCGACCTCGCGTTCGACGGTCTCTACGTTCCCCTCGCCGTCGGGGTAGATGAGGGCGACGACGTCGACCGACTGCGGGGTCGATCCGGCCGGGATCGACCACTCGGCCGTGATCGTCCGGCTCTCGCCCGGGGACAGCCGGTCGGTGCTCGTCCGCCCGGTGACGGTGCGGCCGTCTTCGAGGTGGACGGCGAGCAACTGGAACTCGTAGTCGGTGTCGCCGGAGTTCGTCACGTCGACGGTCAGCGAGAGGGGCCACCGGTCGCCGCCGACCTCCCGGAGGACGGCCGAGGCGAGCCGCTCCGAGCGGTCGGTCTCGGGGAGGAGATCACCCCCGACGCTCACGCCGGCCGAATCGGTGTCCGACGTGGTCGTCGTCTCCCCGCCGTCCCCGCCACCGCCGAATTGCTGTTCGAGGAGGCCGAGGAAGGTGAGCCCCTCGACGAGTAGCGGGATTCCGATACCGAACCCCACGATGAGCCGGATCAGCGTCCGTTTCGAGAGACCGTCGACGGCGCTGTCCTCGTCGGTCGCGTCGCTCTCGTCGACCCGGTCGGTCGCGTCGGGCGAGCCGTCCGTCTCGTCTGTGTCGTCGGTCACGAATGAAAGGAGGAAGGGAGTTAGACCGGGATCGGTGGGCTACCCGGAGCCAGTAGGCCGTCGCTGATCAGCGCCCACAGCGGCAGGCCGTACGCGAGGGCGACCAGGACGATGGCGACGGCGGTCCACAGTTTCAGGTTATCGAGGATGCGCGGGCTGTGTTCCGGGCCGGACAGCGGCGCCGGAATCGTCCCGTTGACCCGGAGGACGTCGTCCCCGTCGCCCCCGAGCCACGTCCCGAAGATGACGATCAGGAAGAGGACGAGTCCCAGGAACAGGATGGTGCCACCGATGGCGATCTGGAGGCGCATCTCGCTGATCCCGCCGACGATGCCCTGGAACGAGACGTTCGAGTACTGGGGTTCCGCGGTTCGACGCGGCACGCCCGCGAGGCCGGCGCGGTGCATCGCGTTCGACATCAGCGTCATGCCGATGAACCAGACGTACGGCTGGATCGTCGCGAGCGAGCGGAACCGCAGGCTGTTGCCCGTGATCTGCGGGAACAGCCAGTAGCCCGCGGCCATGAACGTCAGCGCCGACGCGGTGCCGACGGTGAGGTGGAAGTGCCCCGGCACCCACAGCGTGTTGTGGATCAGATAGTTGATGTTCATACCCGCGTTGATCATACCGGAGAAGCCGCCGGCGGCGAACATCAGCCCGGCGAGCACACAGCCGGCGAAGGCGGGTTCGTCCCACGGGAGCGACCGAAGCCACCCGAGGCGACCCTCGCCGCCCCGCTGTCGACCGCCGTGTTCGATACTCGCGACGACGGTGAATGCGGTGAGCAGGCTCGGCAGGAGGAGGAACATGGTGTTCGTCATCGCGATGAACTTGAAGCCCTCCGGAATGCCGGGGTCGACGTACTGGTGATGGAAGCCGACCGGCGTCGACAGCAGGAGGAAGAGGACGAACACCACGCGTGCGAGCGGGTCGCTGAACAGGCGGCCACCGGAGAGTTTCGGCAGGACGGTGTACCAGATGAAGTACGCCGGCATGAGCCAGAAGTAGACGACCGGGTGGCCGAAGTACCAGAACAGCGTCCGGGTGAGCAGGGGGTCGACCTGCTGGATCAGTCCGAGCGACCACGGCAGCAGGAAAAAGAGCACCTCGACGGCGACGCCCGCCGACGAGATGTACCACATCAGCATCGTCACCAGCACCATGAACGTCTGCAGGGGGATGCGCTGGTCGGGGTTATCGGAGCGCCAGCGCCAGTAGGTGCGGAACCAGTCGAAGCCGGCGAGCCACGACCCGACGATGAACAGCGTCAGGCCGATGTAGAAGAGGGGGTGTGCCTTCATCGGCGCGTAGAAGGTGTAGAGCACGTCGGCCTTCAGCGGAATCGATGGCACCATCCCCCCGAGGATGGTGACGGCGGCCAGAATCGCGCCGACGAGCATCAGGCCGAACCAGGTCAGTGTGAACCGCGCGCTCGGCAGGGAACGATCCAGGCTCCGGGTGACGCCCCACGTGAACAGTCCACAGAGGGCAAACGTCGTGAACACGAGCGCGAGGAGGACGCCGTGGGCCGTGAGCACCGTGTAGTAGTCGGTGGAGCTCACGAATCCGCGGAAGATGCCCGTGCGGTGGAGCGCCTGAATCATGCCGAACAGGCCACCGACACCGAGAGCGATGAAGGCGACGGCCATATTCCAGCGAACGATGCGTGCGTCAGTCGGGAAATCGTCGACGTATGCCATCTTAGCTACCCTCCGCGTTGTACTCGTCTTCCGGGACGACCACGAGCTGTCCCGCCATAGTGTGGTGGCCGGCACCGCAGTATTCGTTACAGACGATGCCGTACTGCGCCGGCTCGTCGAATCGGACGGTGATTTCGGCGACCTGCCCGGGAATCACCATGACGTTGACGTTCGTGCCCGCGATCTCGAACCCGTGGGTCACGTCGGCGCTGGTGACGTAGAACGTCACTTTGGAGTTGGCAGGCACCCGAATGGGCGAGGTGGTGCCCGGCTGGAACAGAAACTGCCGGGCGACCACGTGCACCTCGTATTCGTTCTGGCCCACCTTCGTCACGCCCGGATCGGCGAACTCGGTATCGCCGAGCGACCCCGGATCGACCGTTCCGCCGGAATCGTCGACCATCTTTACACCCGGGCCGACCGCTCCGTAGGTCACCGTCGCGATGAGCCCGACGATCAACAGGAGCGCGGCAGCAGTCCAGATCTTCTCGTATCGGTGGATTTCCATGCGTGTTACCTCCAGTTAGCCGATCACCGTCGGGCCACCGCCGAGGAACTCGACGAAGTACATGAACACCCAGAGTAGCCCGATGATGCAGGTGTAAATCACGATCAGCGTCGCTGTTCCGTACGGCGTGAACTCGTCGTGACCGAGGTCGCGAACGACGCCCGCCTCGAACACGGACTCCTCGGGCGTCCGTTCGGCTGGTGTCGGCGTCGCGGTCTCGCCGCCGGTCGTCGTGAACTGGTCGTAGTTGAGGAAGACCCAGGCCGTGACGCCGAGCAGGAGTGCGACCGCGGCGGCGACGGCACCGCCGACCAGACGGAAGGCGAGCGAGAGACCGGGCGACGTACCGCCGGCTTCACCGCCACCACCGCCGCCTTCACCGCCACCGCCGCCTTCACCGCCGCCACCGCCGCCTTCACCGCCACCACCGCCGGCGCCGCCGACGACGATGGCGCCTTTCATCCCGAGTGCGAGGTGGGGCTGGCAGTAGTATTTATAGATGCCTTCGGTTTCGAACGTGTGTTCGTGGGTGTAACCGCTGGTCTGGATGCTCTCGACGCCGCCCCATCCGGCACCGGACGGTTGCTCCTCGATCAGGATGTTGTGCGTGTCGGACACCCACTTGAAGGTGACCGTCGTGCCGGGGTCGATCCGCATGGCAGGCGGCGAGAAGGCGTACGGGCCGCCGTTGCCCTCCGCACCGACCTCGACCGTCACCGAACTCTGGCCGGTGCGGTCGACGGTACCATCGAAGTTCTGTGTTTCGGCGCCTTTGTCGCTACCGAACCATCCGCCGTAGTCGACACCACCTTGTGCGGCGACGGTGCGGGCGCCGACGCTGGCAGCCAGGGTACCCACGGCCGCCTGTAGTGCCGTCCGGCGCGTGATCGAGCGACCACGGCCGTCGGTGTCCCGTGTCATCGTCGTCGCCCCCCGACATGGCTCCCGTGCCACGTTCCGGTGAGCCGTTCACTACCGTCGTGTACCACCATACATCCGTACTCACCATGAGTTCCTTATAATACGAGAGGCCAATTTTCGGCTCGCAGGAATGGGGGCGACAGTTATTAGGAGCACTCCCTGACAGTCCCGGTATGGTTTCCGTCCAGCAAGTTCCGATCGTCGGGTTGCTCGCACTGCTACCGGTCGCAGTGTACGCGTTCTCGATCGACCTCATCGTGGCGGTCGCACTCGTCAACGTCGTCCTCATCTCGGCGAGCGTGTACACGATGTTCCTGCCCAGTGAGTCGGCTGTCAAGGCCTCGTCCGCGTAGGGGACGATGCTACCACTCACCGGCGCGTCGCCCGCACTCGCGGCCGTCGAGGGCGACGTTGGGCTGGTCGTGTTCTTTGCTATCGGCATCCTCGGTGGCGCCCACTGCCTCGGAATGTGCGGCCCGCTCGTGACGCTGTACGCCGACCGTCTCGGCGCCGAGAACGAGCGCGTACGGTGGCTCGACGTGCGCCAGCACCTGCTGTTCAACGCCGGGCGTACGGCGAGTTACACCCTCATCGGAGCGACGATGGGAGCACTCGGAGCCGTCTTCTTCGATACCGCCGCCGTCGCCGCAATCGCGACCGACGTGCGCGCGATCACGGGCATCGTCGTCGGCGGCTTCATCGTCGTCACGGGAGCGGGCTACCTACTCCGCGGGTCGGGCGGCGGCGGCGTCTCGATTCCCTTCGTCGGGAGCGCCTTCTCGCGCGTGTACGGCGCCGTCACTGCCCGGGTCGACGAGTGGGTCGGCGGGCCGCGGATCGTCGCGCTCGGCGCGCTCCACGGCTTCCTGCCGTGCCCGCTCCTCTATCCCGCTTTCCTCTACGCCTTCGCCGTCGGCTCGCCGACCCGAGGAGCGCTGTCGCTGGCCGTCCTCGGCCTGGGCACCGTCCCCACTCTCCTGGCGTACGGCACCGTCTTCCAGTCGCTCGGCACGGGAACGCGGGCCGGGCTTCACCGCGTCCTCGGTGCCCTGTTCGTCGTCCTGGGCTACCTGCCGTTGGCCCACGGGTTGATGCTCATGGGCATCCACCTCCCGCACCCGCCGATCCCCGTCTACCAGCCGCTTGGGTGACCCATGTCCTGTACGCTCTGTGATCTCCCGACGCCCGATCCGCCGGTGACCGACGAGAGCGTCGAGGGAACGTTCTGCTGCCGGGGCTGTCTGGAGGTGTCGCGGACGCTCGCTGAGATGGACGAAGACCCGGCAGCCGTCGACGCCGACCCCGACCGGGTGCGGGCGGCGCTCGACGGGACGGACGAGACGGAGACGGACGCGGACGCCGACATCGACACCGAGACGGCCTTCGTCGCCGTCGACGGCATGCACTGTGCGACCTGCGAAGCGTTCCTGGAGTCGCGGGCGACCGACAACGAGGGCGTCGCGGCGGCGGAGGCGTCCTACCCCTCGAACCTGGTGCGTCTCTCGTACGACCCCGACCGCCTCACTGAGGCGGAACTCCCCTCGCTCCTCGACGGTGCGGGCTATCGCGCCCACCCGGTCGACGAGGAGGGCGAGGACGACACCACCGAGACGGTCGGCCGCCTCGTTATCGGCGGATTCTTCGGCATGATGACGATGGCGTGGTACGTCCTCTTTCTCTATCCCGTCTACCTCGGTCTCGATCCCTCCCTGTTGCTGTTCGACGTGACCGGCGTGGCCGGGCAGTATCTCCTCTGGAACGTGTGGGTGATGACGAGCGTCGTCCTCGGCTACACCGGCTACCCCATCCTCCGCGGGGCGTACGTCAGCCTCCGGGCGAAACAGCCGAACATGGATCTGTTGGTGGCGCTCGCCGCGGGCACCGCCTACGTCTACAGTACGGTGACGCTCCTGCTGGGCGGGACGGAGGTGTACTTCGACATCACGACGGTCGTCGTGCTGGTAGTGACGCTCGGCGGCTACTACGAGACGCGGCTGAAATCGAAGGCGGCCGGGCGGTTGACCGAACTCACCGAGAACCGGGTCGACGAGGCGCGCCGTCGCACGTCGACGGGAACGGAGACGGTGTCACTCGACGACGTCTCCCCGGGCGACGAACTCGTCGTCGGCACCGGGGATCGGGTACCCGTCGACGGCGAGGTGATCGAGGGCACCGCCGCCGTCGACGAGTCGCTCGTGACCGGCGAGTCGGTGCCCGTGCGCCGCGCCGAGGGTGACGAGGTGATCGGCGGCGGCCTCGTAACGGAGGGGGGCATCGTCGTCGAGGCCGACGCGGAGACGACGAGCACGCTCGACCGCCTGGTCTCTCACCTCTGGCGCGTCCGGAGTTCGCGCTCGGGCGTCCAGCGACTCGCCGACCGCATCGCGGCCGTGTTCGTCCCCGTCGTCGTCCTGTTGGCGCTCGCGGCCGTCGTCGTCCACCTCGCGCTCGGGTCGTCGCCGACGGGCGCCCTCCTGACGGGGCTGGCGGTGCTCGTGGTGTCCTGTCCCTGTGCGCTGGGCCTGGCGACGCCGCTAGCCGTCGCGTCGGGCGTCCGGGACGCCCTCGATGCGGGCATCGTCATCACCGACGGGGCCGTCTTCGAGCGTGCGACCGACGCCGACGTGGTCGTGTTCGACAAGACGGGGACGCTGACGACCGGCGAGATGCGCCTCCACGACGCGGTGGGCGATGACGACGCCATCGCCCGCGCGGCCGCGGTGGAGACGTTCGCCGATCACCCCATGGGCGAGGCGGTCGTCGAGGGGATAGAGCCACCCGACCTGTCGGTCGAGGACTTCGAGCGCCACCCCGGACGCGGCGTCAGCGGCGTCGTCAGCGGCGGGGACGGGTCCACGAGCGACCGGGTGACGGTCGGACGCGCCGACCTGTTCGAGGGCTGGGAGATTCCGGACGCCTACCGCGAGCGATACGACCGCGCCGTCGACGCCGGCCGCGTCGCCGCCTACGTCGGGTGGGGCGGCGTCGTTCGGGGCGTCCTCGTCGCGGGCGACCGACCACGGCCGGAGTGGGAGACGGTCGTCTCCGCCGTCGGTGCGGCGGTAGAGCGCGTGGTCGTCCTCACGGGCGACGGCGAGGCGGCCGCGGCACGCTTCCGCGACCACCCCGCCATCGACGACGTGTTCGCGGGCGTCCCGCCGGAGGCGAAAGCCGAGGTGGTCGAGCGACTCCGCACCGACGGGACGACGGTGATGGTCGGCGACGGGAGCAACGACGCTCCGGCGCTGGCGGCGGCGGATCTGGGCGTCTCGCTGGAGAGCGGCACCCGCCTCGCGGCCGACGCCGCCGACGCCGTGATCACGACCGACGACCTGTCGACCGTCCCCGAGGTGTTCGCGCTCACGGCGGCGACGAAACGACGCATCCGCGAAAACCTCGGGTGGGCGTTCCTGTACAATGCAGTCGCGGTGCCGGTCGCCGCCATCGGCGCACTCAATCCCCTCGTCGCCGCCGTGGCGATGGCGGCGAGTAGCCTGCTCGTGGTCGCGAACTCGGCGCGGGGGCTGAGCGACCGCGACGTGGACGGCCGGGAGACCGGACGCGGAACCGACGCCACCGGGAACGCCGACCCCACGCCGACGCCGGTCACGACGCCCGACCGCCGTTCGTGATCGGATCGCTCAAACCGGGACTTGAGTCTTGCACACCCTTTTGGATCACGGGGGCGGAGTACGGAACACGATGCCCTCCGTCCGTTCCGCTCACGTCCGGTCGACCGCGACCCGCGTCGGCGCCGCGGTTCGCGCGACGGCGTTCTGGAGCGCCGTTGTCCTCCCGTTCGCCGTTATCGCCGCTCTCGCCCTCGGCAACCTGTCCGTCGCCGGACTCCTCCTCGCGGGTAACGCCGCGGCGCTGGTGGCGGGACACGGCTACCGGCGCCGGCCGAACCACGACCACTAAGACCGACGGGCGGCAACCGCCGTCCGAATGCGGGTGACGCTACTCGGCACCGGCGACACGACGGGAACCCCGACCGTCGGCTGTGACTGTGACACCTGTCGGGAGGCGCGCGAACGCGGCGTCGAACGCTCGCGCTTCTCGGTTCACGTGACGAACGAGCGCACTGGCGAATCCATGCTGATCGACTGCAGTCCCGACTTCCGCCACCAGTTTCTCACCCAGGACGTTCCCTTACCGGACGCCGCGCTTGTGACGCACATCCACTTCGACCACCTCGACGGCCTCGGGAACGCCTACCGACTGTTCGACGACCTGCCCGTCCACGCGACCGACCGCGTCGATCCGACGACCTCGGAGAGCGTCGCCGACACCATCCGCCGGAAATACGACTACCTCGACCAGGTGACCGTCCACGACCACCCCCCGAGCGAGCGGTTCCGAGTCTGTGGGTTCGACGTGCAGTTCGTCCCCGTCGACCACCCGCCGCTCCTGTGTTACGGCGTCGTGGTCGAAGACCCGCTGACGGGCGCGAAATGCTCGCTCACGGGTGATACGAGCTACGGAATTCCGGACGGTTCGCGGGCGGCGCTCGCGAACCCCGACCTCCTGCTCGCGGACGCCATCGTCCCCGCGGCGGCGTGCGAACACCACCCACACGGGGGGAAACATCGCGATGCCGAGGGTGTCCCCCGAACCTTCGGAACGAAACATATGACCCGCGAAGGGGCGCTCGATCTGGCGGCGGAACTCGACGCCGACCGGACGCGCCTGGTGCACCTCGCGCATTTCTACCCCCCGGACGAGGCCTTCGTAGACCCCCTCGCGGTCGACGGCGAGCAGTACGACCTCTGACGGCCTCGCAACGCTAATGGGCGTTCGCATCCAGAGGCCGGTATGTCCGTCGTCTCGACGCTCGGCCGCGGCGCCGCCAGCGGCCTCGCAGGAGCGCTCGTCTGGATTGCCGTCTCGTTGCTCTTCCTGGGGTCGCCCGACCCCTCGCGGGCGGCCATCGGCGGCGTCGCCCTCGGCGTCGCCGTCGTCGCCGTGACCCTCCTCGGACGCCTCAGATGAACCGATCTAGCCCCGACTGGCGGCGCGCCACGCCTTCGGGGTCGGCAACCCAGGGCGTTCGCGCGTCGCGCAGACCCGTCCGATCCACGTCGGGCGGATCGGCGGGCTCGAACGCCGCACACGAGTCGCCACACGCGCTCCCGGGGTCGACGACGCGGTCGAACGCCGCACAGTAGGGGCGGCCGTCGTCGGTCGGGCACATCGATGCACACGCCGGATAATTGTGGGGACGCCACCCCTTTCCGTAGGCGCGTTCGGCGATAGCGCGGCGCTTGCGCGCTTTCGCCTCGGGCGAGACGAACGCCACGTCGGTGCAGAGCGGATGGTCGGCGAGCGGTTCGACGCCCGTCGCCGTCGGATCGAGCGGCGTCGGCTCCCGAACGACCGTCAGGTCGTCGGCGACCCGAGGGCTTTCCGAGCCCTCGCTGTCGGCGAACCGCCAGACGCCGACGGTGTCGGGGATGCGATTCAGATGCGCGCCGGTGACGTAGCTCTCGGTGGCGAGGACGACGGCGTCGAAGAGGCCGAGCGAAACGTCGCGGCGCAACTGGCGTTCGAGGGCACCCGGGCGTCCGAGGTCGGGTTTGTTCTCGATGCCGATCAGCCGGCCGATCCAGTCGGGATACCGGGCGGTCTGTCGGACGTGGCGTCGACTGCCGCGGTAGTCGGTCTCGAAGAAGCCGACCTCGACGGCGCGGTCGGTCGCGCGACGGACGATATCGGGTGCACAGTCGAAGGCGTCGAGGGGGTCGACCGCGTGGCCAGGGCCGACGTCGCTCTCGACCGCTCGGGGTGGGATGGTCTCGCTCGTGATCGCCGCCCGACGGTCGAACTCGGGGCCGGGAACGACGCCACAGACGTCGACGACGCGGGCGCCGGGATCAGCGACCGCGGCGCCGAGTTGGCGCCCGAGTACCCACTCGCGGGTTCGTTCGAGATGGGCACACAGCGCCAGTTCGAACGCGTACTCCGCCTCCACGACCTCAGAATACCGGCGGCATCAGTCGTCGACGACGACTTCGACGGGTTCGTCGGCCTCGTCGACGCCGCCCTCGTCGCCGCGGTTGCGCTCCTGCCAGAGGAGGACGCCCGCGACGAGGACGACGATCCACGACCGCCAGTTCGCCAGGTTCAGCGTGTAGCCGATACCGAACGGTTTCTCCACGACCATCCCCTCGCCGGGCTTCCAGTGGGCGGAGAGCAGGCGACCGAGGCTCGGTCGTTCGAAGTTGTACGGGATGCCGAGAATGGAACCGGACTGCGGTTTGTCGGCCATAGGGGAGTCGTACGGCGCCCCGGGATAAATCGTTTCGGCTCCCGGTCGGCTTCGTGTTTAGTTTGGAGCACGCTCTTGTGTAGAACATTGTTGGTGGAGAGCCGTCTGGTGATTTTGTTCTCGGTGGCGTTTGGAGGCTCCCGTCTCAAAACGAGGGCGTGAGCGGCTGAGTGGAGTTGTCTGTAGCCGGTCTCCTGGTTTCGGAGTACTCACCAACAATCTGCGTCACAAGAGCGAAATCCAAATCAATCCAGTCGCTATTCCCGCTGAGGCGTGTGATTTCTGCCATCGACCAGCACAAAATCACCACGCCTCACTTTTCACGCTTAACTAAACACGAAGCCGGTCGGGAACAGGGTTATGTTCGTCGCCACGGACGATGGAGTCGACACAGTATGAGCGATTCCGGGGTGGGATCGGGGGGCGATCCCGACGGCGGCAACGGGATCGAGTACGGAGAGCTAGCGATCGTACTCGCAGTCGTCGCGGCGCTCGTCGTCGCGGCCGCACTCCTCCCTCCGGCCGGCCTCGGTGGGGGCGGGCGGTCGGCGGCCGGGACGCCCGGCGGTGCGACCGGAACGCCCGGAGAGGGGACGCCCGGCGGGGCGACCCGGACGCCGAGCGGAGGGGGCAGCGAGCGGCCCGGTGGCGCGTCGGGCGGCGGGCGGCGCGGGAGCGGATCACCGAGCGGCGTCCCGCTCTCGGCACCCCCGAAGCGAACGCGGATCGGCTCGACGACGAGTTCGACCGCATCGCTGGCACAGACCCCGCAGTTCGTCGTCGAAGCACCGCGCAACGCGTACTGGCGGCAGACGGCCTACACCACCTACACCGGGTCGGCGTGGGAGGGGTCACGACGGTGGCAGTCGATGGCCGACGGCGTCCCCAACGACGACCTGACCGCCGACGGACGAGGAATGGACTACCGCGTCACCCTGCTCGTCCCGTCGTCGTCGCTCCCGACAGCGTGGCAACCCGACCGGGTACGGGTGAACGAGAGCGCTGGCGTCGGCGTCGAGGCATCGACCGTCGGCGGCGTCCGAACCACGGGTCAACTGCCGGCGGGGACGACGTACCGCGCGCGGAGTTCGACGCCGCCTCGAAACCCTGCGCGGTTGCGGGCTACCGGTCGGGAGTATCCGGAACGGATCGAGCGCCGATATACGCAGGTACCCGACGCGACGCCCGGCCGCGTGAAGTCGTTCACCACCGAACTGACTGCCAACGACGGGACGCCCTACGACACGGCAGTGACGATTCGGAACTGGCTCAAACAGAAGCCCTACTCGCTGAACGCCAGCCACGAACCCGGTGAGCCCGTCGCCGACCAGTTCATCTTCGAGATGGAGCGCGGCTACTGCCAGTACTACGCCACGTCGATGGTCGTCATGCTGCGTACCCAGGGGATTCCGGCGCGCTACGTCGTCGGCTACGCTCCCGGCAAGCGGGTGGGCGCGAACCAGTACCTCGTCACGGCCGACCGGGGGCACGCGTGGGTCGAAGTGTTCTTCCCCGAAGTCGGCTGGGTACGGTTCGACCCCACTGCCTCCGGATCGCTCCCCGTGAGCAATCCCCAGCCACCCTACGACATCTCCCTGAACCGCTCGGCGGTCGCCGGCGCCCACGTCGCCATCAGCGTCGCGAAAAACGGCACGCCGGTCGTGGGCGCGCCGGTGTCGGTCAACGGCGAACGGGTCGGCTGGACGGACGCGAGCGGCCGGGTGACGACGACGCTCCCGTACGCCGCCGACATCACGGTGACGGCCCGGCCACCGAGTGCGGCGACGAAGTTCGACGAGGGCGAGACGGCGGCCACCGTCGGCGGGTCGCTCCCGGCCGATGCCGGGGCGCCCGACGGCACCGCGTTCCGCCCCTCCGACGCCCACGCGCCGAGGCCTCTCGACCACGACGGGACGACGACGAATCACTCCTCGCGGACGTACCGGAGCGACACGAACGTCACGCTGTCCGTCGAGGGGATGCCCGTCGCCGGCGGCGGCATCACCGTCGCGGCGTCGATCCAGGACGTACCGTTCCGCGGGGCGACGGTGACGCTCGACGGCGAGCGTGTCGGAAAGACAGGGTCGAACGGGACGCTCGGGCTCTCGCTTGCGGGCGTCGAGCCCGGCACTCACCGGCTCCGGGTGCGCCGGGCGTCACTCGGGGCGACGACGACCCTGGAGGTGCGGGCTCGAACGGGTACGCCGCCGCCGGACGACCGTCGGCCGTCGCTCAACGTCTCCGTCTCGGCGCCGCTCTCCCTCCCGCTCCCGGGCGGCCCGGCGACGGTGACGACGACGCGAAATGGGTCGCCCGTCGGATCGGCGTCGGTGACCGTCGCCGGCGCGCCAGCGGGGACGACGGCGGCGAACGGCACGGTCGACGCGCGCCTCCCCATTTCGGGGTCGGCCGTCGTCGTCGCCCGCGGATCGGGGGGTACGACCGCCCGGACGACCGTGACGGGGCTGTACCGCAACGCGGGGGTCGTCGGCCTCGGCGTCCTGGGCGTGCTGGGGGCGCTCTGGTGGTGGCTCCGGCGGCGTGGCGTCACCGGACGGGGAGTGTCGCGGGCGCTCGCGGCGCTCCTGTCGAGGGTCGCGTCGCGGGCGATGGCGGTCTGTCTCCGCACCGCGGAACTCCTGGTCGCCGCCGGGCACGCGGTGCGCCGAGGACTGCGCTGGCTGACGAGCCTCCCGAGACGGCTCGTGACACACGGCTTCGTCGCCCTCGCCGCCCTCGACCCGCGTCGATTCCTCCGAACACTGTGGCGGTGGCTGACGGGCCTCCTGGCTCGCGGGGCGGCGTCGATACGGGCGACGACCGGGACGGACGGCGACGAGGGGGGGCGAACGATGGGGGCGGATGCGGCCGAGGGGGGCAGTGGGGCGTCGCCGACGCTCCGTGACTGCTGGCGGGAGTTCGTCGCGCTCGTCTCCCCGCCGCAGGCGAGGACGCGCACGCCGGGGGAAATCGCCCGCTACGCGGTCGATCACGGGTTGCCAGCCGAGCCCGTGCGGGTGTTGACGGAGGCGTACCGCGACGCCGAGTACGGCCGATTCGTCCCCGACGACGGCCGACTGGCGCGGGTGCGCGAGGCGGTGCGAACGATCCGTGATGCCGCGGGAGGTGAGGATCGGTGAGTCGGCTCACGCACCGCGGCGTCGCGGCCGGCGCCGCCCTGGCCGCCGTCGGGTTCGCGGCGTGGTACGGATACGCGCCGACGCTCGTGCCGGCGGCGATTCGGACGCCGGTCGAGGCGCTGAACGACGCGGTCGACCCCCGCCTCGCGCTGGTGGTCGTCGGCGGGGTCGCTGGCGTCCTCGGCCTGCTGTACGTGTGGCTCACCGAACCGGACGCGACCGCGTCGCCGATGGCGGGCCGAACCTACGAGGAGCCGGGACGGAACGCCGCGGTCGCGGGGCGCGACCTGTCGGAACGGCACGAGCGGGCGATTGCGGCCGACGGCCCCGACGACGACGACCCGCTTCGGCGACGCCTCCGGGCGGTCGTCGTGGCGGTTCATCGAGACGACAGGGACGACCCCGAGGCGTACGTGGATCGGGGCGCGTGGACCGACGACCGGTACGCCGCTGCCTTCCTGTCGACGACGGCCGACGTGGACTATCCGTGGTATCACCGTCTCTACGCCTGGCTCTACCCGGGACGCGCCTACGAGCGCCGGGTCGAGCGGGCGCTCCACGCCGTCGAGCGGGCGTGTACCACGCGGCTGGCGGGATACGAGGCACCGGACGAGGACGAACGGGGGCGCCTCCGGGCGCTCCTGGCCCGACTGGAGGCGTCGGCGTGATCGAACGCGTCCACCGCTATCGGGGGCTAGTCGCCACGGCAGTCGTCCTCGTCGCCGTCGGCGTCGGGACGGGCACGCCGACGCTCCTGCTCGCGGGAATCGTCCCGCTGGCGTTCGTCGTCCAGGGCGCGCTGTCGTCGCTGGAACCGCTCGACGGCCGGCTACAGGTCGAACGCGAGATACGGCCGGAGACGCCGCTCCCCGGCCAGCCGGTAGCGGTGACACTCCGCGTGACGAACGTCGGCGACGCCGCGATACCGGATCTGCGCGTCCTCGACGGCGTCCCCGAGGAACTCGCGGTGAGCGACGGCGACGCCCGTACGGGCGGGGCGCTCCGGAGCGGCGAGACGCTGACTGCGACGTACACGCTGACGGCGAACCGGGGTGCCTACGCGTTCCGCCCGGTTCGGCTCCGGGCGGCGACCGTCGGCGGAACGGTCGTCGCCGAGACGATCCGCGAGGCCGACGGCGCCGACGGCTTCGAATGTCGGGTGGGGGCCGAGGACGTGCCGCTCCGCCGACAGACCTCGGCGTTCGCGGGGTCGCTGGTGACCGACACTGGCGGCGTCGGCGTCGAGTTCCACGCCACCCGCGACTACCGGGCGGGCGACCCGGTCAGCCGGATCAACTGGCGACGATACGCAAAGACGGGCGACCTCTCGACAGTCGAGTACCGCGAACAGCGAGCGGCGCGGGTGGCGGTGGTGATCGACGGCCGCGATCCGGCACACGTCGCCGCCGACGCGGCGCTCCCCACGGGAGCGACGCTGTGTGCGTACGCCGCCACGCTCGCGGTGAGCGTCCTCCGCGACGAAGGCCACCACGTCGGCGTCGGGGCACTCGGCCCCGCCAGCCCGATCACCGGCCGGCGGCCGGCGTGGGTGCCGGCCGACGCCGACGGCTTCGCGGCCCACGCCGCCGCCGTCTGCAACGCGGCCGCGACGGGCGCCGACGACGCGGTGACGACGACGGCGACGACGGCACTGGCCGACGGCGGCCGCGAGGGTGACCTGGATCGACTCCTCGGCCACCTCCCCGCGACCGCGCAGGTGTTGTTCTGCACCCCCGCAGTCGACGACACGGTGGCGTCGATGGTCGAACGGCTTCGCGCCCACGGACACGAGACGACTGTACTCTCGCCGCAGGTGACGCCGGACTCGGTCGGCGGGCGGGTGTGTGCGCTCGAACGCGGCGTCAGACTCGACCGGATGCGCCGCCTCGGTGCGACCGTCGTCGACTGGAACCGAGACGAGGAGTTACCGGCGGCGCTCGCCCGGGCGCTCCGGGTGGAGGTGCGGTGATGGCGTCGGCAGACGAGAGCGTCGACGCCGCCCTCGGCGCCGGAGCCTCCCGCCCGGCGAGCCTGGTCGTGGCCGTCGCCGTCGGCGCCGGCCTCGCCCTCGTCGCCGCCACGGGCGGTGCCGCCATCGGCGTGGGCGTGACGGCGCTCGCGGGCATCGGCCTGGGCGTGGCCGTCCTCTGTCGCGCTCGCGACGGCCCCCGGTGGGTGGCCGCGGCATCACTCCTGACGCCCGTCGTCGCCCTCGGTGGCCTCGTGGGCGTCAGTCTCGTCGTCGGGCGGCGTGGCGTGGGCGCCGGCGTCGGCGGGCTCGTGTTCGCGCTCGGCCTCGCGGCCGGTGCGGGGCTAGCGGCGTTCGGCGCGACCGGGACGCTCGGCGACGGCATCGGGACGGGCGCCGTCCGTGGCGTCTGGCGCGTCGGGATGGCGACGACGACGGTCGTGGGCGGGGCGCTCGGCGTGGTGTTCGTGACGCGGGCCGACGCGCTCGGGGGGCTCCCGGTGCCGACAGTCGACCCGATGGCGCTGCTCGGCCCGGTGGTGGCCCCGGCGCATCCGACGGTCGCTCTGGCCTCGTTCGCGGTGCTGGTCGTCGGCGCGGCGCTCGCCGGCCGGGCGGCGCTGTCGACGCTCCCCGTCGTCGAACTGGCGGCGCGACGGCGGCGCGAGTCGGTGGCCGCGACGGTCGACAGCATCGACGACACGCTCGCCGCGACGGTCACGTACGGCGTCCTCGCGGCGTGTGTGAGCCTCCTGACGCTCGTGCCCGCCGTTCGGTCGTGGTTCCCGGTCGACGCCGTCGCGGGCCTCCTCGGATTCCCGGCGCTCCGGAGGGCGGTGCTGGCGCTCGCGGCCGTCGCGGGCGGCGTCGCCCTCGTCGGGCGCGGCCTCCAGGCGGTCACCGGATCGACGGCGTCGGTGCTCGGTCGCCTCCTCCCCGCGACCGCCGGGGGTGTGGTCGTCGTCCTCGCAACGCTCGGGGGCGCGGGCGCTGTGCCCCGTCTCGTCGCCGCCACGCCGCCGGCCGTGCGCCCGGTCGCGGAGAGCCTGCTCGCGACGGTCGGCCCCGTCGGCGTCGGCCTCGGAGTGACCGTTCTCGGGGTCTCGGTGCTGACCGGAGCGTCGACGGCGCTGATCGTGGCCGTCGGAGTCGGCCTCGTCCCGAGGCGAGGGAGCGGCGGGGCACTCGCCGGGGCGGGCCTCACGCTGTGTGCGACGGTGCTCGGCGTCGGCGGGGCGCCGGCGCTCGCGACCGTCGCACTCGTCGGCCTGGGCGTGGTCGCGTGGGACGTGAGCGATCAGGGGGTGGCGACGCGGGCGGATCTCGGCCCCAGATCGGCCGACCGGATCGAGGCCGTTCACGCCGTCGGGAGTGTCGGCGTCGCCGCCGTCGGCGTCGCCGCCGCGTGGGCGTTGCGCCGCCTCGTTGGCGGCGTCGCAGTGTCGGACGGCGTCCTCGTCGGCACGGTAGCCGCCGTCGCGGGCGCGGTGCTCCTCCTCGGCGTCCTCCGGGGCTAGGTGGCCGCGGGCACCTCGATGCCGTCGAGGACATCCGCGACGACGGCCGCGGGGTCGACATCGCGGATGGCCGCCTCCGAGGTCAACACGAGCCGGTGGGTGAGGACGGCCGGTGCGACCGCCTTCACGTCGTCGGGGGCAACGTACGACCGCCCGGCGACGACCGCGCGGGCGCGCGCCGCCTCGTAGAATCGCTGGATGCCACGGGGCGAGACGCCCACCTCGACCCGGTCGTCCTCGCGGGTGGCCCGCGCAACGTCCACCAGGTACTCCCGAACCTCACGCTCGGCGGTCACGGTCTCGGGCACCTGCCGGAGCAGGGTCACTTGCTCGGCGTCGACGATGGCGTCGACGCTCGGCATCGTCGTCGTGCGGTTGCTCCGGCGGTCGATGAGTTCGAGTTCGCCCGCGCGGTCTGGATACCCCATCGATGCCTTGACGATAAAGCGGTCGCGCTGGGCCTCGGGCAAGGTGAACGTTCCCTCCTGTTCGACGGGGTTCTGGGTCGCGATGACGAAGAAGGGATCGGGGAGGTCGTAGGTGTCGCCGTCGACGGTCACCTGCCCCTCGTCCATCGCTTCGAGGAGCGCTGACTGCGTCTTCGGCGGCGCGCGGTTGATCTCGTCGGCGAGGACGACGTTCGCGAAGACGGGGCCGCGCTGGAAGCGAAACGAGCCCTCGTGTTCGTCGTAGACGTGCGTGCCCGTGATGTCGCTGGGCAGGAGGTCGGGCGTGAACTGGATGCGGTTGAACGCAAGCCCCAGGGCGTCGGCGAGGGCGATAGCCGTCAGCGTCTTGCCCGTCCCGGGGACGTCCTCGACGAGGACGTGCCCGCGGGCGAGCAGGCCGGTCAGGACGGTCTCCAGAAAGGCGCGCTCGGCGATGACCGCCTCGCCGACGCGGTCGACGATATCGCCACACACCGCGGCCGCCTCGTCGATGTCCATGTCGGTCACGGATGTCGGCGAGGGAGCGTGCACACAAAGCTCTGACGCCGGCGCCCGCAACCCGGAATCGTTCATAATCTACCGTTCTGAACCCTGTGCCGCCAGGATTATCCCGCTCGGGCACGAACGAACAGTCGATGGAACGCCCCTCCACTCCCGATCACGACGCCGAGTCGGCGACGGCCGCCGACAGCAAGGCGACGCTGTTCTGCCCGGACTGTGGACACGCCAGTCCCGTCGACGGCGACTGGGACGTGCGAGCGGCCGGTGACCGGCGCCGCGTGCGCTGTCCCGACTGCCGGCGCGTGATCGACGACCGACGCGTCAGGGATCACCCGACGCGGGTCGACGACCATTCGACACCCGTGCAGTGGTGTGTCGACGCCTGGGATCGCTACTGGTCAGCCTGGTCGGCGCTCGTCACCGGCGGTTCGGCCGGCGGCTACTGATACCGGCCGCGACCCTCGATCTCCCGAAGTCGCGAGAGCGCGGCGTCGGCGTCGTCGCGGCCGGCGGCGTAGCCGGCCTCGAACGCCGACAGCACCGCGTCGGCATCCGTCTCCGTCGCAGTGCCACGGACGCTCCCTCCGAAGACGTGGAGATCCATGGCGTGATCCTCGACGTGCCCGCTGTGGTAGCCGAGGCCGAAATCGATGAGAAAGAGCCGGTCGGTATCGAACCGAACGTTCCGCACCGTCGGGTCGCCGTGGACGATGCCCGCGCCGTGGAGCGTCGCGAGGTGGTCGCCGACGACGCGGGCGCGGTCGGGCGAGAGCGCGGCGGCCAGATCCCGGTCGCCCACGTGGTCGAACGTGAGCGTCGCCTCGGGCACGTCCACGTCACGAACGACCGGCGTCGGGACGCCGTGGCGTCGCGCTTCGCTCGTGAGGCGGGCCTCGGCGACCGTCCGTTCGCGCCGCAGGCGGGCGTCGAGTTCGGGGTGACGGTACGCCTTCGGAAGCCGACGCTTGATCACCCGGTCGGTCTCGACCGTGACGACGGCCTCGGCACCCTGGCGCTCGGCGGTCTCGACGGGGTCGAACGCCACCGACTCCTCGTCGCGCCACGTGACCGCCACCTCGTCGGGGCGGAAGTTGGGATCGACCGTCGACTCCTCGATTGCGAGGCGCTCGCCGGCCGCGAACATCTTGGCGCCGAGGACGGCGATCATGCCGGCGTTGTCCCGGAGATAGCGGGCGTCGGGAGCGTAAAACGTCGCGCCGCGGTCGGCACACATCGTCGCCAGCATCTCGCGCAAGCGGTCGTTCTGGCCGACGCCGCCGCCGAGGACGAGTTCGTCCGAACCGGTCAGCGAGAGGGCGCGTTCGGCCACTTCGGTCAGCATCGCGAAGACCGTCTCCTGCAGCGAGAAACAGACGTCCTCGACGGGTGTGCCCTCGTCGTAGGCGTCCTTGGCGGCGCTCATGAGGCCGGAAAACGAGAAGTCCATCCCCTTGACGACGTAGGGGAGGTCGACGTACTCGCCGTCCGCGGCCGCCGCCTCCACTTTGGGACCGCCAGGATGTGACCAGCCGACGTGTCGGGTGAACTTGTCCAGGGCGTTGCCGACGCCCGTATCCATCGTCTCGCCGAGGATGCGATATCGGCCGTCGTGGTAGCCCAGTAGGTGGGCGTTGGCCCCGCTGGCGTTCAGACAGACGGGGGAGTCGAAGCCGGCGCCGTAGCGGCCGACTTCGAGGTGAGCGACCATGTGGTTGACGCCGATCAGGGGCACGTCGAGCGTCCCCGCGAGGGCGCGAGCGGCGGTTCCGACGACGCGCAGGCAGGGGCCGAGACCCGGCCCTCTGGAGAACGCGACGGCGTCGATGGGGCCGTCGGCGGCGTCGAGGGCCGCCTCGATGACGGCGGGGATGGCCTCGCCCATGTGTTCGGCGGCCTCGCGCGGGTGAATCCCACCGCTCTCGGGGTGATAGGCGTCGGTCTCGATGAACGGCGAGTTGGCGTCGAGATCGGCGGGCGCGTCGGGGTCGTACTCGAAGACCGCGGCGCTGGCGGCCCACGCCGTGCCCTCGATGCCGAGAATACGCATCGACCGAGTCGTCATAGCGGTGGCTGGAAGTCAGTGTCGATCCGACCGCCCGGCGTTCGGTCGGATCGGCGACCCGTCACAGCCGTCACGCTCAGGCTTCTTCGGCTTCGGCTTCGGCGTCGGCCTCGTCGGCCTCGTCGTCGGCGCTGATCTTGTTCCGTTCGAGCATATGCTCCTGTTCCACGTCGCGGGCGTCCTCCGGGCTCTCGTACACTTTGGCGTAGCCGATGGTCTCCCGCATCCCGAACTTCGTGTCGAGTTCGTGGACGACCACTTCGGCGGAGTCCTTGTTGAGTTTGGCCGCGAGACTGTCACGCACGGAGAGCCGCGAGGGGGTCGCCTCGTCGTGAGTGAGCCGGAATCGAACGTCCGTCCGGTGCAACATGGGGTTCTCGTCTTCCTCGATGATATCGATATCCATCGTTCAGTTACCCATACGTGGTCTCGAACTGGACAAAAGGATTACGAAGCGGGCGGCTGCGTGTTCAGGCGCCGAGCAACGAGAGTGCGGCGTCGGTGTCCCCACGCATGCGGGTGAGGAGGGCACGAGCCTGGGCGCGCGTGTCGTCGGTCACGGGCACGAGTACCATCCCCTCGCCGGGCTGGCCGTAGACGACTGCCCCGCCGCGAGGGGTGGCGATGAGGGCCGGTAGCGCCGCCAGATCCTCCTCGCCGTCGACGCCGACGACGGTCGACTCCGAGCGATCCAGGGCGGTCGCGAGCGCATTGAGAAGTTCCCGCGAGAGCGTCGCCGGGGGGTTACGCACCTCGATATCGGGGTCGGGCAGAGCGCGGCCGATGGCATCGTCGACGGCGTGGCGTTCGGTCTTGCCGTCGATCACCGCCACATCGGGGTGGTGCCCGGCGTCGAGGAGGTGGTAGGTGACCACGTCGCCGACGGCGACGAGGGGGTCGCCGGCCTCGTCGGCCGCGAGGAGCGCCTCGGGATCGGTGAAGACACGTCCCAGTGGCTCCTTGAACGCTCCCCGGAGGTCGGCGGGGAGTTCGAGCACGGTCAGCGAACCTTCAGCGCGTAGCCGCCGGGTTCGCTGACGTTCATCTCGTCGGCGACCTCCGACCGCTCGGGATGGGTGATGATGACGTAGCCCGCCCAGTCCTCCGTGAGGCTCGACGACCCGCAGTTCGCGCAGGTCTGTGTGTCGGGGTCGTTGATGAAATGACACTCACGGCAGGCGAGGCGGTCTTCGGCCATCAGTTACCCTCCATCTGTGCCTCGCGTTCCTGTCGTTCCTCTTCGAGCCAGCCGTGTTTGCCGAGACCGGGCTGTTTGGCCGTCAGCCCGATTTTGCTGTCCCGGGGGTTGCGCTCGTCGACGCTTTTGGTGACGATCCGCACCCGAACCTCGTCGCCGACGCCGAGGGTGTGGTTCGTCTCCGTCGAGGCGAGCTGCTGGTTCTCGGCGTCGTAGGCGAGATATTCGTCGGAGATCTGAGAGACGTGGAGCAGGCCGTCGACGGGACCGATCCCGACGAAGGCACCGAACTCCACGACTTCGACGACCGTGCCGTCGACGACCTCCTGCATCTGTGGATCGAAGGTGATGGCGTCGAACTCCGCCTCGTAGTAGACGCCGGGGCGGTTGGGCAACACGGCGCCGTCGCCGATGTCGTGAACGTTGATGACGCTCACGACGCTTCCCACCTCCTCGTCCATCCGTCCTTCGAGTTTGTCTTGGAGCAGGCGCTTGACCCGCTCGGGCGTCACGTCGGCGAGGTGCCGCGGGGGCACTTCGACCGTGTCCTTGAGTCGTACCCGTTTGTACATGCTAAGGTTGTGTTATGTTCAGTGTGTTCCGGCCCCTTAAACCGATTACCCGAACACCGCATTCGAGCAACCGGTCGCGAAGGGGGCGATCATTCGTCACGACGTACTCGCAGTCGCCGCGTTCGGCGAGTTCGACGAGCGCGTCGTCGGCGTACGATGCCTCCGTCTCCACCACGCGACACCGCTCGGCCAGATCCCGGCCGACGCTGGCGGCAGTGGCCTCCTCGCCGGCACCCGTCGAGAGCGCGTCGAGTTCCTCGATCACGGCGGCGGGCACCACGAACTCGGCGTCGCCCAGGAGGCGGTCGAGTTCGTCGAACACCCGCACGTCGCATTCGATGGGCATCATGAGCGCGCTAGTATCCAGTGCGACGGGATGCTGAGTCACTTGAGGGTGCCGATGCCGATGAGCCGCCAGCGGGCCCCGACGCGGCGATTGATGGCGATTTTCGACCCCGATTCCGCACAGACGGGGCGTTTGAGCGATACTTCGCACTCACCGGTTCGGGCGCTCGTCACCGCACCGACCGTCGTCGCAGTGCCGACGGTCAGCATGAGCGGCTCACCCGTCGAAATCTCCTCGATTTCCTCGCCGTCCTCGCCGACGACGCGGTCGAGCAGTTCCACGTCCATCTCGAAGGCCTCGTGAGTGGGCGGGAGCGTCCCGGGTTCACCGGCGACCTGCCCGGCAAGCGCGTCACCTTTCGTCAGCGACGGGTCGAGCCCGGTACCGACGCCGAGCAAGCCCCCAGGGGTGGCCACGTCGACCGGCTGACTGCCCGCCTGGAGCGACCGCACCTCGGTCGTGATAGGGCGCCACTCTGTCTGGCCCTCCTCTTCGACTTCCCGGCCCGGCCGAAGTTCGAGTTCCGCGCCCGCTTCGAGCGTCCCGTCGACCAGACTGCCGCCGATGACGCCGCCCTTGAGGTCGTTCCAGGTCGTCCCCGGGCGGTTGATGTCGAAACTCCGGGCGACGAACATCCGTGCGGCGTCGGCTTCGTCCCGCTCCGGCGTGGGAATCTCCTCCTCGATGGCGCCGATGAGGAGATCCATGTTCACCTCCTGTTGGGCGCTGATCGGGACGATGGGGGCGTCCTCGGCGACGGTGCCTTCCACGAACTCCTCGATCTGTTCGTGGTTGCGAACCGCTTGCTCGCGGTCGACGAGGTCGATCTTGTTCTGGGCGATGACGATGTTCTCGACGC